>NZ_LZZL01000053.1:0-42047 GCF_002006495.1 Clostridium sp. BL-8 | reverse complement strand
GATATAAAAGTAATAATTAGATATAAAACAATAAAAACGCATAAAAGAAATTATATGCGTTTTTAGTTATTTTAACATATTGTAATAATTTAATGTAAAAAATTCCTTTTTGATATGGAATTGAATTATTATGTTATAATAAATAACTAAATATACTTAATGAAAACAAAGGGAGGGGCTTATGTTAATAAGAGAAATACAAGAAAAAGATAATAAGCAAGTTGAATCGCTTATAAGAACTTGTTTAATAGAATTTGGGGCAAACAAACCTGGATGTGCTTGGTCTGATCCTAACTTAGGATGTTTTTATCAGGTTTATATAAACGAGAAATCTAAGTATTTGGTTGTTGAAGAGGATGGTAAAATAGTAGCAGGTTGCGGCATAGGACCATTAGAAAATGCTGAAGGTGTATGTGAATTACAAAAGATGTATTCATTAAAAGAGGTAAGAGGTACTGGTATTGCGCAAGAGTTATTAGATATCTTATTAGAATTTGCTAGAAAGCATTATAAAGAATGTTACCTTGAAACTTTTGATAATATGGTAGCTGCGAATAAATTTTATAAAAAGAATGGATTTATACAATTAGATAAACCTTTAGTTGAAACTGAACACTTTGCTTGTGATGTTTGGTATTTAAAGAACTTATAAAGTTATTTACTTAAAAAATATAAAGGACATGCATGATACTTTCACGCCATGTCCTTTATTTTGGCTGTATATCTTAAATATAAAAAGCTATAATCTATAGTTCTAGTATATCTAAATCATTAGGCATGTATATATTTCCATTGAATTCTTGTTTTCCTTCATCTATATATAATTCTTTTCTGTTCTCTAGGTTCTTATCTTCTGTATGATATAATATGATATTTTTTACATTCAATTCTTTAGCATTTTTACATGCATCTTTTGCAGTGGCATGATGCTTTTCATAGGGTTTAAATATATCTTTTTGAGAATAAAGACAGAATGCTTCGTGAAGTAAATAATCTACATTTTCACAATAATTTTTTACCGTGTCTCTATATGGTTCATCACCTAAAAATGTTAATGATTTATCATTAGCCAATATGGTTGTAAATCCATATTGAAGATCTTTAGTGCTATGTATATCAAAAAAAGTGATTTTTCTATCTAATATAGTAGTTGTATAGTTATCGGTGATTTTGTTGAATAGTATCCTATCATCAAATAATTTTAAAAACTTTTTTTGAAGGACAAATGAGCAAATAGTCTTAATTGCTTCTGTGGAAGTATCATGACAATAGATATTTAAGTCTCCGATATATTTGCCGTTTAGTATACTTTGAGCGACAGCCCTGATTACCCAGACACTTCCTAAAATATGATCATTATGATTATGTGATATAAACATATTGTGGATGTGATTAATTGATATATTTAATTTTTCTAAATTTGATAGAACAGTATTTCCGCCGCCAGCATCAACAAGAAAATGTTCATCATCCTTTGATAAAGTAAAGCAGGTATTATAGCATTTTGTAACCATTGCAGAGCCTGTTCCAAGCATATATAATTTTTCCATTCGTAAACTCCTTGTATAAATATAAAAATTTTAAAGATAATAAAATTAAGAATTTTTTAATTACTAATTTTAAATTAAGTATATTATAAAAGCTATATAAAATAAATTCAATATCATAAAATTATCTTATAGATTAAGAATTAATTTAAACTTAATATAAAAATGTGTATAAATTTTAATAAATGCATTTACTTATAAGTATACTTATTATATACTAGTGTATATACAGTTAGTAAGCAAGAGGAGGATGCAGGATATATGAATAATAAAATAAAGCAAATGGTATATGCTGGATTATTAACAGCACTAGCAATTATAATTCCTATTCAATTTGGATTTTTAAAGATAATTATTCCACCATATTTTACAGCAACATTGGCAGCTCATGTACCAATGATGTTATCTATGTTAATATCACCATTTGTGGCGATAGTAGTTGGAATAGGTTCAACAATTGGTTTTTTAATAGCAGGGACACCTGCACCAGTAGTTGCAAGAGCAGCAACGCATATTGTTGTAGGGTATGTCGGAGCTATGGTAATCATGAAAAACAAAAGTTATGTTAAAGCTGTAGCAATATCTGCACCTATACATGGAATTCTAGAAGCTTTAGTTACAATACCATTTATAGGATTTGGAGCTGCGGCTTATCCAGCTTTAGCAGTTACACTTGTTGGTGCAATGATACATCATAGTGTAGATGGTGTAATAGCATATGCGGTTATTAAAGCAGTCGCAAAAGCTAGAAAGAAAAATATCTACAATGTTTTTGGTGATTTTGGAACAAAAAATCAATATAGTTATACAAAATAAAATATTAAACAATAATTTAAAGAAAAATATATAAATTTTCTCTAAATTACGAAGCCCAATGCAATATACGAAGTATGCATTGGGCTTTTTGTAGCGATTAATCAGAAAAATTTAGAAAAAAAATAAAATAATATAGACAAAAAGATGAAATATCATATAATAAGGTTAGAATATTTAAAAGCACAAATTATAGGAATTCAATGAAAGTGAATAAATTACCTAGTTTATAAGCAAGATAGGCTTTGTGCTAATAATTAAAGATGAGGTGTGAACATTTTGGAAGAAAAAGAAGTAATGTCATTTAAAGATGAGGATGGAAATAAAGTTGATTTTGAAGCTATAGCAAGGATTTATTTAGGGGAGCAGGGATATTTATTATTATCACCATTAGACGATAATAGTAATGATATGTTTGCTTTTAGAATAGATATAAATGAAGAAGGAAAAGAAGAATTGAATCTTGTTGAAGATGATAAGGAATTTGAAGAGATAAAGAAAGAATATAAAAAATTATTATACTAGGTGTAAGAGGTGAAATTAATGAAAGGTTCAGAAATAATAAGCTATCTAGAGGATAATGGCTTAGAAGATGTAGAGGAAGTAAAACAAAAGAAAGATTATGTTATGATAAAATTTTATTACGATTTTGATAAAGAGGAGATAAGCGCTGCAAAAACTTATTCGAACGAAGAAAGTGATTTTGAACCAGAATCTGACGAATGGTATAATGAATATTATATTCCATATCTAAGAGATATTGCAGTAGATAATGTTGAATCAATACTGGAAGAAATTATAGATGAATATGAGGTAGAAGCTAAATATAAGGAATTTGGAATGGAAAATGGAGACAGCGGATATTTTAAATTTGTAGCAGTCTTTTCTGATGAATTAACAGATACAGAAATGGAAGATATTTTAAACGATTACTATGAGTAAAACTGCCATTAAAATACTATTGAAAATATTATAGCTTGTGCTATAATAAAATCATAGATTTCCTGAGATGTGCGTAGAGCTTATGATATTCAACCTACATGATATTATCGGGATTTGCAGTTAATTCATAAATGTCAGGCTTCATTTAATCACATGTTGTGACAGTAGAAGGCAGAAGTGAATTGAGCTTAACCCACCTGCGAGGCGCAGGATTTGAATATATGGGCAAGCGGCATGTTGGGAACTATAATTGGAGTCAACACCTCAGTAATGAGGTGTTTTTTATATGTTCAAAAATATAGCAGGAAAATGCTAAAAAGCTAACTAAAGAAGTACTTTAGTTAGCTTTTTAGGTAAATGAAAAATTCAAATTCATTATATATGATGCAATATTACATTTAAGCCCCTGTAACCTAAGTAAATATCCAGATACAAGAGACAGAAAACTAATTTCTATATATACATCTTAATTTAAAGTAAAACTATAATTCAAAATTTTATTTTTTGAAAGCATTCTAACTTAAGCAGCTAATTCACTAATTGGTTTTGAATTATGTCTTCTCTTATACACATGAGCTAGTTCCTTTTGGTAAAGAACTATATGCTTGTCCAAATTTTGAGAGAGAATAATCATAAATTTGTTCCTTGGTGAAAAAAACAATAACAATAAGTTAAGTAAGTTTTTCCTAAATAAGAGATTACATTTGAGTTTGTAAGATATCCATGTTTTCATAATTTCACCTTCTTTTTTCATATTTGGCTGAGATATACATTTATTATAAACAAAAAAGTAAAAAAAGTAAAAAAAAATCATCTTGCAAATATTGACAGCAAGAACCAAAAATGAGTAATAAAGCGTTAAAAAACGCATAATTTTAAATATTTTATTACAATATAATACAAATATGGGTAATAATTACAAAAGAGATGATCGACATGACTATATATGGAATTAAGAAATGGTGTCGAAAAATTTCATATTGATTATATTATTTTAAATGGTAAAATTATTGATATAGACACAGAAAGGATGAGGCATAATGGATATCGAAAATTCTAAGATTGAGGACGTTGTTAAGGAAATTAATTCATTATACAAAATAAGTCAAGAAAGAGAACTTACAAAGGATGAGAAAGAATTACAAGAAAAACTTAGAAAAAGGTATATAGATAATGTTAAAAGGAATTTTAGGGCTCAATTAGATGGGATAGAATCAAAAAAAAGAAAAAAGGGGTAATGAGGAGTGGGAGTATTAGTCAAAAAGCTTATAGCTGATTTGAATTTGGAAGTGCTAGTTGAAGGAAAAGAAGATGTGGAGATTTCTGTAAATGATATAAATAGACCAGGACTACAACTTGCAGGCTTTTATAATTACTTTGCTCCAGAGAGAATACAGGTTATAGGCAAGGCAGAATGGAGCTTTCTAGATTATATGCAAATAGAACTTAGAAAAAAGAGAGTAAAGAAATACTTTAGCTTTGATATAAACTGCTTAATTATAACTAGAGGATTAGAACCACATCCGGAATTTATACGAGAAGCACAAAAACATAATATATGGTTTGTTAGAAGCAACTTGGTAACTACACAATTTATAAGTAAAACTACAATATATTTAGCAGATAAGCTTGCACCTGAAACTAGATTACATGGAGTTTTGGTTGATGTTTCCGGTATAGGTATATTAATTACAGGAGAAAGTGGAATAGGAAAAAGTGAAACAGCTTTAGAATTAATAAAAAGGGGACATAGACTTGTTACAGATGATGCTGTTGATATAAAGGATATAGATGGCCAGCTAATAGGAAGATCTCCTAAAATAACAGTAGGAATGTTAGAAGTTAGAGGGCTTGGAATTATTGATGTCACAACATTGTATGGATTAAGTTCCGTTGTTCAGGAGAAGGAAATAAGATTAGTTATGCATTTTGAACATTGGAAAGATGATAACGATTATGATAGATTGGGAATAGACAATGAATATATGAACATATTAGGTATAAATGTAAAAAAATTAACTGTTCCTATTAGGCCAGGAAGAAATATTGCAGTCATTATAGAAGCAGCGGCAGTTAATTACAGACATGCACTCATGTCAAAAATTACACCTGTAGATGTAATAGAAAGTAGGATGAATGATCTTAATGATTAAAGGGCATGCTAACTAAGGAGGAATTTTTTTATGAAAAGTGAGAAAAAGGAAAGTAATAAAAATGCATGGAATAAATATGATAGCGAGAAGGTAGAAGAGATATTTAAATTCTGTGAAGGATATAAAGATTTTATGTCGCAATGTAAAACTGAAAGAGAATGTGTTCATGAGGTAATAGAATTAGCAAAAGCTGAAGGTTATAAAGATATAGAAGAAATTATTAAAAACAAAGGAACTTTAAAAGCAGGAGATAAAGTTTATGCTAATAATAAAGGTAAAACAATAGCTTTGTTTATAATAGGAAATGAGCCAATGGAAAATGGCTTAAAAATTTTGGGAGCTCATATTGATTCACCAAGATTGGATGTGAAGCAAAATCCTCTATATGAAGATAGTGAATTGGTATTGTTAGATACGCATTATTATGGTGGAATTAAAAAATATCAGTGGGTTACATTACCTTTGGCATTGCATGGAGTTGTGGCAAAAAAGGATGGAACAGTTATAAATATATGTATTGGAGAAGATGAAGATGACCCTGTTATTGGAGTTTCTGATCTTTTAGTACATTTAGCAGGAACTCAGATGGAAAAGAAAGGGAATAAGGTTGTTGAAGGTGAAGACCTTAATGTCTTAGTTGGAAGTATGCCTTTAGAAGGAACAGAAAAAGAAGCTGTTAAGGCAAATATTCTAAAAATACTTAAAGAAAAATATGATTTTGAGGAAGATGATTTTCTTTCAGCTGAATTAGAGGTTGTAACTGCAGGAAGAGCAAGAGACTATGGATTAGATAGAAGTATGGTTATGGCTTACGGTCAGGATGATAGAGTTTGTTCGTATACATCTCTCATGGCTATGTTTGATATAAAGGAAATTGATAAGACTTGCTGTACCTTATTAGTTGATAAAGAGGAAATAGGCAGCTTTGGTGCTACTGGTATGCAATCAAAGTTTTTTGAAAACATTGTTGCTGAAATTATAGACAAAGTCGAAGGATATACAGAGCTTAAACTTAGAAGATGTCTTACTAATTCAAAGATGTTATCATCAGATGTTAGTGCAGCCTTTGATCCTAATTATCCTTCAGCAATGGAAAAGAAGAATGCAGCTTTCTTTGGCAGAGGAATGGTATTTAACAAATATACAGGTTCGAGAGGAAAATATGGTTGTAATGATGCAAGTGCTGAATATATGGCAGAACTTAGAAATATAATGGAAAAACACGATGTTGCAATTCAAACAGCAGAACTTGGAAAAGTTGATGCTGGTGGAGGGGGAACTATAGCGTATATATTAGCGCAATATAACATGGAAGTAATAGATTGTGGAGTTGCACTTCTTAATATGCATTCACCATGGGAAATTGCAAGTAAAGTTGATATATACGAAACTATGAAGGGATATAAAGCTTTTTTATTAGAGGCATAGAAATTATTAAAATATGAGATAAGAAAGAACTTTATAATAATAGAGCTCAAGGATATAAATGCTAGAATCCTTGAGCTTTTTATCTTTTAATATAAATAATATCGATTTGTTATTTAGTTTAGTGCGATAAATTTAGAGAAGAGAGAAATTTAGACAAATACTCATAGGGCAATTCAACAGAACCAATATCACCATGACGAGTATCTTCTTTTAAATTACCATGAAAATCAGAACCGCAGGAAACTAATAAATTATTATCATTTGCTAGTTTTAAAAACGATTCAGTTTCTTCCTGTGTGTTAAGATAATATATAGATTCAAAACCGTCAAAACCCATGGATAAGAACTCGTGTATGCTAGAATTCACTATTAATTTAGGATGAGCTAAGAATACATGTGCATTATATTTTTTAAGTAATTTTAAACCATCAATAGTAGAAAGCTTTAAAGTTGGGACATAGGCTTTACAATTTTTGCCGATGAATTTATTGAAAATTTCATCATGAGTATAAGGGTAGCCGCAATTAATTATCTCTCTGGCAATATGAGGTCTAGCAATAGTATCTTTAGCATCTTTTAAAATTTTTTCGAAATTTATTTCTATATTAAACTCCTCTTTTAACTTATTAATCATTTTTTTTGCTCTAACAATTCTATGATTTTTTATATTATCAAGTTCTTTAATAAACTCTTGATTTTTAAAGTTATCATCTTTAAAGAAGCCTAAAATATGTACACTTTCATTGTTGTGCTGAGTTGATAATTCAATTCCAGGAATTAAGGTGATATCATATTTATAACTTTCTTCAATAGCTTCATTTAAGCCATCAATAGTATCGTGATCGGTTATGGCTAGATATTTAACATTATTCTCATAAGCCCTTTTAACAACTTCAGAAGGTGAGAATATTCCATCAGAAGAGGTAGTGTGAACGTGGAAATCTACTTTAAGCATAAGTTATCCTCCAATTATCAGAGATTTTTATAATAATATAATAATCATATCATATGGAAAAATATAAGTATAGGGACTCACAATAACAATAATATTTTTCATATATTTAATTGCAAGATTTGAAATAAAATCACCGGATTTGGTTTATAGTTCACAATTAGTTATCGTTTGATTGTAGTTTGTTAACTTCATTTGCACATTTGATTACAGACAAAGCATTTTTATATCGTAGCCAATAATTCGTAAAATACCCTATTGTAACTAAAACGCACAGAAGCATATCAATACCAATGAGTAGTTGATAGCTCTTACTGATATCAAAAGAAATACCTCCGATTAAGCTACCAATTATACCACCTGCTTGATGGAATAGAAGGAGACTTCCAATGAACTTTCCTTTTTCCTTTGTATTCTCGTTGGCAATTAACATTCCTCCAGGTACAGCCCCTAGATAAGTAAATCCGAAGAGGACTGCAAATATAATTGGCGACCAGGGCGAATATACAAACAAAATTATAAACGCTAAGATGCGTATCCCGTACAACAGCGACATGGCTGTAAATTTATTGATACGATCCAAAAAATATCCGAAAATGAGCGAACCGATTATTTCCATAATTCCTAAGGTGCTCATGGATATAGCAATCAAGGCAGGCTTTACGCTAGACCATTGATAAATAGCCACTAAATTCATCTCTACAGTCCCCATATTAAACCCACATGTAAATAATGCAAAACCAATAAATAGAAATAATAATATATGAGGGCCTCTAAAAAGCATTTTCATTTTTGGTTGTTCAGATTTCTTTGATTGATTCTGTCGAGTTTCAGGATTCCGAATAAGAACCTGAATAACTGGCAATGCAACAAAAAGGCTGAGCAGGCAAGAGATCAGAAATGCATCCTTCCATGTTAACCAACTATTCGAGATAAAAATTGGAGTGCAAACGGCTAGACCAATAGATGATGAGCTTGCCAGAAGCGCAGTAGCTTTGGCTCGATGATGTTGGAACCAGTCAAATATTAGAATATATGTAGCAGATGCTCCTATACCGTAAAAACCCGATATGACTCCATATCCGATAAAAAACAAAACCGGGCTATGTCCTACAAAAACGATACTTGTCCCTAAGATACTAAAAATTGTACTTAGTTGCATTAATTTCTTAGGTCCATAACGGTCAGCAATCCATCCTCCTATAGGTGTGCATAATGCTGCAATCAGTAAGTTGGTTGACCATGCCATGGAAATCAAGCTTCTGCTTATATTCAAATCTTGAGAAATTTGGACTTGATAAGTAGCCATAATAAAACGCAATAATGCGCCAATAAAGCCGATAATCCACAAAGCAGCTAGCCCGATCCAAGCATACTTACGTTCTTTGAACCATGTGTCGTTCATTTTCTCACCTCATTTTAATATAATAAAAAAGATACTTAACGATCTCTTTTTTATCATGGTAACACAATCATGAATAAAGTGCAAATTTATATTCACTTCTTGTGTGAAAAATATTTTTATTATGTCTAATTACAGAATTGGTTTCTTAAGTTAAAATATCAAGTTTGTTGACGAAAATACCCCCTGGCTTGTAATAACTATCTAAATTTTTGGAGGCATGCTATAATAATTAAAGAAAAAATAACATGTGCAATGAGGATAAGATTACATTCCTTGGAGGAGATACTATGAGTAAAGGAGAAAACACACGCAATTATATAATTAAGAAATCGGCTGAACTTTTTAATCAGCGAGGCTACGCAGGATCTTCGCTCTCTGATATTACTGAAGCAACTGGAATTAAGAGGGGAGGGATTTATCGTCACTTTGCATGTAAGGATGAGATTGCCCTTGAGGCCTATGATTATGCAGTAGGAATTGTTAATGAAAAATTTACTGAAGCCGTAAGTGAACAACAATCAGCGATTGATAAAATTTTGGCCTTATTCAAGGTCTATGAACAAGTTGTAGAAAATCCTCCTTTTATCGGAGGATGTCCTGTATTAAATACAGCCATTGAAAGTGATGATACTCACCCTGAATTACGAAAAAAAGCCCAGCAAAGCATTGAAAGGATGCTGCAATATATTAAGGGGATTCTTTACCAAGGTATACAGAACGGTGAGTTAAAGCCAAATATTGATACCGATGCTCTTGCTACTTTCATTTTTTCCACTTTAGAAGGCGGTATAATGCTAAGTAAACTGGAGGGAAATAATCGGCATATGCAATTTAACATTGAAAATATATCCAAGTATTTAGAACAATTTTCATCATAAGTATCTTAGTTCGTTTCCTTTAAAACGCTATATTAGTGAATATGAATCATAATCAGTGCTAATCTGGTGAGTGCAGAAGGTATTCGCACTTCGCAAGAATACCCAGTTGTCTTGTGAATATCCAAGCTAAAATATTCAAGGTTATAAATTTTTTTATGATCTTTTTGTGCTAGTAGAATTTATGAAAAAACCAAGGCTTATTAATTTGTTATTGAAAGAAACATTAACTTATATAAAAGATGCCAATGATATGATTGAATATAATTCTAAGCAAACATTGAGCTTCATAGGAATTGAATAAGTAATATAAAAGGCATTAAACATTCATTAGAAAGTTTAATGCCTTTTATATACTAATTAATACCACATTACAACGTTCAATTTAAACTCTTGAAGAAATATCTTTCAAAGTCTAAAGAATATACTCCAAAAGTATATTCTTGCGGTATCCGTAACAGTTATTCAAAAACTGATGTTGACGCTGCATTTATTCGTCAAAGAAAAGAAGATTTAGAGAAATTTATAAGTGAAGAAGGCTGTCTGCTGGTGCGACAGCCCCTTTAAAGAATAATAATGATTACTATTCAATAAAATATTGTCGTCATAGGTTTCAATGCTTTACTCCCCATATAGTGCGTCTAACTTTAGATAAAGCCTCTTTTGATTTTTCTTTATTCATAAACATCAAAATTACATAGAGTGAATCTAAGATGCTCAATTGAGATATACGAGAAGATAAGGCTTCTGAATGAAATTCGATTTCTTCAGATATAGAAATAAAAACGACATCACCTATCTTAGCTAGAGGAGAAGATGCATGGCTAGTGATAACAATTACTTTTGCACCGGCTTCCTTAACTATTTCAGCAATCTTGATAGTTTCTTTTGATTTTCCTGTATGTGAGATACAAATTGCACAATCCTGTGGTGTTAATAAAGATGCTTCCATAAGTTGTATATGATAATCAGTACTATGACGGACATGAGCTGGGGAACGTAAAAATTTATGATATGCATCTTCTGCAAGTATTCCTGATCCACCGACACCAAAAAAATATAATAGATTTGAATTTGATATAATCTCAGCCGCTTTTTTCAAATCGTCTAACCGTAATATATTCTTAGTATTAGTTAGCGTTTTAATGTTTGAATCAAAGACTTTTTGTGCCATAGTTAACTCATTATCATCAATTTCAATTCTTTCATGAATTGATGTGGTTGAAAAATTATTTTCTTCAATTAAGATAGCCATCTTAAACTCTTTAAAACCAGAATAGCCTAGTTTTTTTGCAAATTGAAATAAAGTAGAGTCTGCAACATTGAGTTCATCAGATAAATAGCTGATAGAATTGTAAGCCACAGAAATTGGATTTTCAAGTATATAGTCTGCAATATTTTGTTCTTTAGCACTTAATCCATTGTATAACGATTTAATTTTAAGTCTAACAGATACCTCCATGTTGGTCCTCCTTTTTATAAATGATGTATTGTAACTTTAAAAATAATAAAAAATTTTGAGTGTAATGTATATTTTAAATAGTATTGTATATAAAAATCAAATTTATAAAAGAAAATGATATAGAGTTTTGTGTTCATATGGTTGAATGAATAATTGAGTTTAATAATGTATGAAAAGTGATTGAATTATTAAAAAAAAGCATTGTTATAAGTATATCAAATAGTAATTTTATGTCAATATCTTGAATACTACAAGTCAGACTTTGGTTCTTATCTTTATGAGAAGGCTAATTATAATAAGCATTATTTAAAGCCTTAACAACTAAAGCATTAGTAATTTTTAACGAAAGTGTAGCCAATTATTTATTTAGAATATAACTCAAGAACTGAAACAAAATAACACTAAACATATTTGATAATAGGGATATATGAATATCTCCTATCTATTTTTGGTTAATAGAAGTAATAGTAAAATAGATATTCTTAACTAAACGATATCTTACTTAACTCTACTCAATATGTCTGCTACTTTATATAAATATCATAGTATTTCTGAAATTGCAAGAGGCGGATAGAGATAGAAGTATGAGAAAAGCGCAATTCTATCAAAAAAATTTTTTTTTATAAAAATATTTACAAAAAAAATTTTTTTTGATACAATAGAGACATGAAATGGAGGGATTGTATGAAAATAGCAATTATAGGTCTTGGTAAGATGGGGTTAAACATAGCATGTAATTTAAAGAATCATAATTATGATGTTATGGGATTTGATTTATCTGATAAAGCAAAAGAAAATGCTGAAAAGGAAGGTATAAAAACATTTGATAATTTAGAAAAAATCATTACTTCATTTACTGAAAAAAGAGTAATCTGGTCTATGTTACCTGCTGGAGAAATTACGGAATCTGTATTGAATCAATTGCTGAACTTACTTTCTCCAAATGACATTGTCATTGAAGGTGGAAATTCAAATTTTAAGGATTCAATACGACGTGCAAAGACTTTTAAGGAGAAAGAAATATCTTATTTTGATTGTGGAACATCAGGTGGTACTTCTGGAGCACTTGGTGGTGCATGTACGATGATTGGTGGAGATCCTGAAGTATTTAAGTATATAGAACCAATTTTTAAAGATATATCAGTTGAAAAGGGTTACTTATACACTGGCCAATCAGGAAGTGGTCACTTTTTGAAAATGATCCATAATGGAATCGAATACGGAATGATGCAAGCAATAGGTGAAGGTTTTCAAATTGTTAAAGAAAGTGAATTTGATTATGATCTAGCTGCTGTTGCGAGGGTTTGGAATAACGGATCTGTTATTCGAGGTTGGCTTATGGAAATTGCTGAATCACAATTTAAAGCTAGTCTAAATTTAGAAGACTACAGAGGAGTTGTTGCTGCATCAGGAGAAGCGAAATGGACTATTGAAACTGCTTTGGATATGGGGATTTCAGTACCAACAATTGCTTTGAGTTTATTTATGCGTAATTTGTCTCAGGAAGATGACAGTTTTTCTGCAAAGGTGGTTTCGGCTTTACGGAACGGATTTGGTGGACATGATGTTGTAAAAAAGGATAAGTAGATATGAGAGAATATAAGATAGCCATTGTTAATTCAAGTAGTTTTGGAAAGATATTCCCTCAGCACATTGATCGTTTGAAGGAAATAGGAGCTGTTGATTATTTTCAAGTTGATAATGAAATGCATGGAAAAGAACTTGCAAACTTATTAAGTGGATACAATATTATCATTGCAAGTGTAACCCCATTTTTTACTAAAGAGTTTTTTGATTACAAAGATGAGCTTTTGCTGATTACACGTCATGGAATTGGATACAACAATATTGATATCGATGCGGCAAAAGAACATGATACTGTTGTTGCAATAGTTCCGGCTTTAGTAGAACGGGACGCAGTCGCAGAAAACAACATTACAAATTTGTTAGCTGTATTAAGAAAAACAATGGAGTCTAGTAATCGAGTTAAATCGGATCGTTGGGAAGATAGAGCCGAATTTGTTGGACATGCACTTTTTAATAAAACAGTAGGTGTTATTGGAGTTGGAAACACAGGAAGTTGTGTAGTAGAGATTGTTAGAAATGGTTTTAGATGTAATGTTTTAGCTTATGACCCATACAAGTCAGATTTGTATTTACAGACTTATGGGGCAAGAAAAGTTGAATTAGATGAATTGTTGACTTCTTCTGATATTATTTGTCTTTGTGCAAATTTAACCAAAGAAAGTTATCATATGATATCTAAAAACGAAATAGAAAAGATGAAAGACGGTGTTTACATATCGAATAGTGCGCGAGGAGCACTATTGGATGAAAATGCGGTTATTGAGGGATTAAAATCTGGAAAAATTGCTGGTTTTGCAACAGATGTTTTAGAAGAAGAGCCAGGAAGAAAGAGCCATCCTTATTTAGCCTTTGATAACGTTTTAATAACTCCTCATACGTCAGCTTATACTATAGAATGTCTAGAGCGAATGGGTAATAAATGCGTAACAGATGTGGAACAAATAGTTCAAGGTGTTTTACCAGAGAGGGCAATTCAGCCAACAAGTAAATTTATTAAAAAATAAGGGGGGATAAAAATGTTGACAGATTTAAAGGTTAAAGTTGGTCCTGAGTTCTATAGGTATCATAAAGGTGCAATTGATTTTATTCCGCAATTATTAAAAGAACATAAATCAAAGAATATCTTGATTGTACATGGAACAATTTCTTGGGAAAAAGCAAAGCCAAAGATGAAGTTTTTAGAAACGATAGATCAAAATGTTTTTTATCATCAATATACAGGTGAATGTAGTTATTATGGTGCAGATTTAATAGCACAAATCGTTGAAGAAAATGATATCGATTTTATTATTGGAGTTGGTGGAGGAAAGCTTGTGGATCTTGTTGGATATTCTGGTCATATTTGTAATGTTAAATATGGGGTCGTTCCAACTTTGGTTAGTAATTGTGCACCATGGACACCTTTATCTGTTATGTATAAGGAAAGTGGAGAATCAGAAGGAAAATCTGAGCATTATATGAGGCAGGCTAGTTTCTTGATAACAGATCCGTATTTAGTGATTGATTCTCCAGTACGTTACTTCATTGCAGGGCTGGCAGATACAATTGCAAAATGGTATGAATCAGATTCTATTTTAGCTCAAAAACATTTGCAGAACGAACCTTTTTTAAAGCTAGCAAGCTATACTGCAAAGTTATGTAATGAATCAATTGTAAAAGAATCGGCTAAAGCAATGAAAGATATGGAGAATAAAGTAGTTTCGGAAGAATTTGTACATTTGTCTGAAATTGTGATAGCAGTTGCAGGTTTATGTGGAGGATTGGGAGATAAGTATGCCCGTAATGCCGCAGCACATGCAATGCATGACGCAATAGCTAAATATATTCCGGAAAGCCATTCATATCTTCATGGCGAAAAAGTAGCTTATGGGGTTTTATACCAGTTGGCTCTAGAAGGCAAGTGGTCGACGATTGATTCTTTAATGCCTTTCTATTCAGATTTGAAACTACCTGTATCTCTGCATTATATGGAATTGTATCCAGAAGATGAAAAAGTTCTTGATGAGATAGTTGGTTTTATTAATTCAAAAGAAAAAGTTCATTTGATTCCTATTGTAATTACGCCAGATATTTTGAAAAAAACAATCTTTGATTTAGAAAAATATGTAGAAAAGAGGTAGAAGAAGAGTAATGGAAACTTTAAGTGTATTACAGAGTTTTTTAATCGCTTTGTGGGTTGGCGCGGTTATGTCAAGATGGTTTGGTGGAGGAGCTTCACTAACGCTTCGATTTTCACCTTTAATGACCGGTTTGATTGTTGGTATTGTTATGGGAAATGTTGGCCAAGCAATGATTGTTACAGCTGCTTTACAGATGATCTATATGGGTGTTTTCTCTCCAGGAGGATCCATGCCACAAGAACCATCTATTGCAGCAGCTATCGCAGTACCAGTTGCTTTATTAGGAAATCTACAGCCTGAAGCTGCTATCGCTGTAGCAGTTCCAGTTGGTTTGTTAGGAAGTTATTTATATCAATTCCGTTTCTTTATCAATACATTCTTAGGTAAATATACAGATAAAGCTATAGAAGATTTAAATGATGGAGCTATTAAACGTTCAATAATTCTTTTACCTACAATTGCATCATTTGCTTTATTTGTACCGTTAGTATTTGTAGCTTTATATTTTGGAGCACCAGTGATTGCTGATGTAATCAATGCTCTGAAAGGAACTATTATCATTCACATCCTTCAAGTTGTTGGTGGTGGATTAGCTGCTATTGGTATTGCCACAACAGTTTATGTAATTGGACGTAAGGATTACTTAGCATTCTTTTTCTTGGCGTATTTCATGAGTGTTTCATTAAAATCATTGAATATTACAATGGTAACTTATGCTGTGTTTGGCCTATTGATTGCTCTAATTTTCAGTATGTCTCAAAAAGGAAAGAATGTTCCTGCTAAAACTGCCACTACGGGTATAGAGGCATTAGATGAAGATGATTATGATGATGGGTTTTAAGGAGAGGATAAAATGAGTGAAAATGTAAAAAGAGCTGCAGCTCCAGAAGAGATTACAAAAAAAGATGTTACTAAAGCATATTTAAGATGGCATTTTTCAAATGAAATTCCACATTCATTTGAAAGATATCTTGCATCTTCTTTGTTGTATGCAATGATGCCAATTTTAAGAAAATTATACAAAGATGATGAAGCGTTAAAAGCTGCTTATAAAAGACAACTATTATTTTTCAATACTCAGTTAAGCTGGGGTGGTGGAGTTATTACTGGTTTAATGGCTTCCATGGAATCACAACGTGCAAAAGAAGAATATGAACAATCAGAAATAACAATGCAAGACGATTTGATGTATAACACAAAAGCTGGTTTAATGGGTGCACTTGCTGGAATTGGTGATGCAATTGACTCAGGGACTGTGCAATATATCTTTATTGCCATCGCAGTTCCCTGGGCACAACAAGGTAGTCCATTAGGAGCGTTGTTCCCATTCGTTTGCTTTGCTCTTTACCAAGTTTTATTGGGTCTATTCTTTGCTCGTCAAGCATTCACTATGGGACGTAACGCAACAGGATTGATGGGAAGTACAGGTGTTAAAACTGCAATCGATACTTTATCTGTTTTAGGTCTATTTATGATGGGAATCTTAGCAGGTAACTATGTACAAGTTAGTGCAAATTTACAATTTACGATTTCTGGAAAAGCATTCATTATCCAAAATATTTTAGATTCTGTTGCTCCGGGTATTTTACCATTAGCAGTAGTTATGGGAGTTTATTGGTTCTACAATAAAAAAGGTTTAAAAGTTACATCAGCATTATTATGGTTAACATTAATTTTAATTGTTTTAGCTGGCGTTAGAATTCTATAGAGTAAAAAGGAGAGTTGAAAAATGGGTGTTATAAATTTAGCAAGAGTAGATGAACGTTTAATTCATGGGCAAGTTATGGTGACTCTTTCACAAAAGAGCGGGGTAAATTCAATTTTTGTAGTAGATGAAGTTGTAGCAAAAGACCCATTCATGAGAGATTTATATAAAAATGCAGGTAGCCGTACTGGACAAAAAACAATAGTAATTACGCCAGAGAAAGCTAAATTCTATTGGGATGAATACCAGTTCAAAGATTATAATTGTATCTTGATAGCAAAAACTGTAAAAGTTATGTATGACTTGGTTAAACATGGAGTGCCAATGAAAGAATTGAATATTGGAGGTATTGCACAAAAAGATGCAAGTAAAGATTTACTAGTTACAAAATCTGTTTATATAAACAAAGAGGATGTAGATAGATTAGTAGAAATGAAAGATAAATATGGAGTAGAGAATATCTATTTCCAAGCTACTCCTTCTGCTCCTAAAACAGAATTGAAAGATGTTGTTAGTAAATTTAAATAATTGTTTTTAAATGAAAGATTATTATTTTCCTTATAATAAAAATTGGAGGTTTATCATGGAGGATATTTTTAACGATAGATTAGCTAGGTATTCGTTTATGTATCGCTCACGGAATAGCAATAAAGAGAAAACTAGATTTTTGAAGGCGCTTGTAACAGATATATCACAAGTGCGAAAAGATATTTCCGTAATCGAATATAGTAATCAAAAAAAAGACAGTGCACGAAATGTATATGTTGGAGATATTGAAAAGGCAGATCAAATCGTTTGTACTTATTATGATACACCTCCAGCCTATTTAGGAGATTATATATTGTTTGATCGAAAAAAACAAGAAAAACAAACTACAAAAGCCGTTCTTTGTATGTCTCTAATTTGGATTTTCCTAGGTATTCTAGGAACACTTTTATACATGAAATTGGTTTCTACACCATTTGTTTTATTTTCTGTGCAAACAGCATGTCTTGCACTAATATACGGTGGATATTTTATTATTTTATCAAAGTTGTCAAAAGGTGAGTGGAATCGAAAGAATTTAATTAGAAATACATCTTCAGTACTTTGCTTGCTACAGATGTTAACAGAGAATCAAAATCAGAAAAAAGTGGCTTATGCATTTATCGATGAAGGTTGTTATGGAAGACGAGGATTAGATGTCTTAATGAGTTCTGTAAAAAAGAATGCAAAGGTTTATTGTTTAGATTCTGTTGGAGCAGATGCCACTTTAAATGTAATGGGTAAACAATTTAAAGAAGAGCTTGCTGAATCTAAAGAAATCCGATATGTATCACCTAGAGGTCAAATCAATTATTTATTTTGTGCAGATATGAATCAAGATAAAGAGTTTTACTTAGATAAGTCAAAGTTAAATAAGAAAAATTTAAATTATAGCCATTTTACTCAAGTAATAGAATTGTTAGGCATATGAAAGAAAATAACGAGTCCAAAAAGTCATGATTATTTTTGATTATGCCTTAAATCAAAATATAAAAGGAGATTAAATCATGTTAGGAATTGTAATCGCTACACATGGTACCTTAAGCAACGGTATAAAAGACGCAGCTGAAGTTATTATGGGGAATACAGAAAATATCATAACTGTAAATTTAAATGCAGGAGATGATGTTGAGAAACTTGGTAAGAAGATAAATAACGCTATTTTAGAAGTAAATCAAGGTGATGGTGTTGTAGTATTAGTTGATTTAGTGAGCGCAAGCCCATATAACCAATCAGTTCTTGCGACAAATCAGTTAGACCCAGAACTAAAAGATAAGGTTTATATTATTAGTGGAGTTAACTTACCTATGTTATTGGAGATAATCAATCATCAAATTTTAGGGACACAAATTGAAATGGTTGAAAAATCAGCTGCAGAACAAGCAAAAGAAAGTATTAGCTCATGGCATTTTCCTATTGATGTAGATGCTAATGAGGTTGATGAAGATGATGATTTTTGATGGAGGGATAAAATGAAGTGGGGATTCAGATGGTATGGAGCGAAAGACTCTATTCCTTTAAAACATTTCAGGCAAGTTCCAGGAACAGATGGTGTTGTAGGGACCTTATTAAATAAGTTACCTGGAGATGTTTGGGAAATTGATGAAATTAAAGAATTTAAGGCTTCAATTGAAAAAGAGGGATTGGAGTTACTTGGTATTGAAAGTGTTGCGGTTCATGATGCAATTAAAGCAAGAACAAAAGACTGTGATCATTATATTGATAATTATATTCAAACAATTAGAAATTTAGCAGCATGTGATATTCATTTAGTATGTTATAGTTTTAAACCAATTTTTGGATGGGCTAAGACAAATTTGAAATATGAAAATCCAGATGGTAGTTATTCATTGTTGTTTGATCAGTCTGTTGTAGAACATATGGATGCTAGTGAGATGTTTAAGCTTATAAATAGTCAATCTAATGGGTTTAAATTACCTGGATGGGAAGAAGAACGTTTGAAAAAGTTTAATGATTTGATGGAAATGTATGAAAATATTACAGAAGAAGATTTATTTAACAATCTTGCATACTTTCTAAAAAAAGTTATTCCTGTTTGTGAGGAAGTTGATGTGAAAATGGGGATTCATCCGGATGATCCACCATGGGAAATCTTTAATCTTCCAAGGGTAACAAAAAATTTAGAGGATTATAAAAGAATAATAAATATTATTGATTCTCCTTATAATGGTGTAACACTTTGCACAGGATCTTTAGGTGCAAATCCAGAGACAGATTTAGTTAAAGTCATACATGAATTAGGAAATAGAATTCAATTTGTACATTTAAGAAATGTTGAATTTTTGGGAAAACAAAAATTTAGAGAATCTGCTCATTTGAGTATTGATGGATCATTGGATATGTATGCACTTATGAAGGCGCTTATAGATGTTAATTTTGATGGGGTTATTCGTCCAGATCATGGTCGTTCAATTTGGGATGAAATAGCAATGCCAGGATATGGTTTATATGATCGTGCTTTAGGTTTTACTTATTTAAGAGGATTGTATGAAGCTATCACAAAATCTCAAAAAGAAAATGGATTGGAGAAAGAATAATGAGTGTATATTTAGAAGGTGCTAAATATTTTGATTTTACAGTGAATCATTCCGTATATTACTATTTGACCAGACGTAGAGATCCTGAGATTCATATATAAGTACGTATTTAAAGCATAAATAGGTTAAAATTAATATAAAAAGCATGAAGAAGGATAATTTAAAATAAGAACTTCTTCATGCTTTTTTATGCTAACTAATACTATTCTGTAAGGGGCAAAATTTGATAAACGCTTATATTACTTAGCTTTGTTTAGCTATAGGCTTATTAGCAATATGATTGCAAAAATCAAAAAGGTTATATCTTAGCGGTAAGTTTTTCATGGAAATAATATCTTCGTTAAAAATTCCATCCCATGGAGCAACAGATATAATAGAATCATTAAAAACTTTAACGAAGTACTGATCATTATCATTAAAATATAATCTGATTCTAAAAGGCTCTTTTATATTGACTCCCTCAGTTGAGTAGTTTTCGGTAGCTAATGAAGAGATGAAATCTTCAAAAATAGAATTTTCGTCCGATGGAACTTCTATTTCCTTATATAAATTAGTATCAAATACGTAAAGAGTAAATTTTTTATTATTTAAAATTTTATTTTTTATTTCATCAATATAATAATGATTATTTGGTTTTACAGAAAAATTTATATATTGATAATTTCGTAAATTGCAACCAATTAGATTAATGGATAATAGCAATATTATAAAAATGCAGCTAATTTTTTTCAAAATACATACCTCCTAAAATACCATGTTTACAATATAAATTTATTCGAACCTTTGAGTTTTAGAACTTCTACATTAATGGAATAAGTGATAATTAAGGGGATTTTATAATATGAATAAACAGTAATAATGTTTTGGGGGATAATATGTATATAATAGGAACAGTAGGACCGACTGTAAAGGATAGGACAATACTTAAGGGGATAATAGACAGCGGTGTAAATGCATTGAGATTTAACTTTATACATGGAAGTGCAATAGAATTCTTAAGATTTTTAAAAATGGCAAAAGAAATAAAGAATGATATTGAAATAATATTAGATCTTTCAGGAACTAAGGTAAGAGTATCAAACAAATTTGAATATGTTTATAAAGTGTATGATGGGGAAGAAATTTATTTTTGTGGTGAAGATAAATATGAAGAAATAAAGGATCGTGAAGGTAAAATCAAAATAATTCCATTAAATATTAAAAATGAAGTCTTGAATGGAAAAGAATATAAAGAAATAGGAATAAAAGATAATACGATGATTTTTAATGTCATAGAGAGAGAAGATGGGCTTATTAAAGTTACTACTGTAAGAGGTGGGATTATTAGAAAGGGTAAAGGGTGCAATATAAAGAATCTAGAGAGAAATGCGATTGCATTAAGTGAAAAGGATAAAAATGCTATAATGTGGGGCATAAGAAACAGAGTAGATATAATATGCCAATCGTTCGTTGAGAATAAAGAAGATATTAATGAAATAAAAACATTTTTGAATGATAACAGTAGTGCAAGTAAAGCTAAACCTAAGATTTGGGCAAAAATAGAAACCTTAAACGGAGTAAATAATTTAAAAAGTATATTAAATGAAGTGGATGGAATAGTCATAGGAAGAGGTGATTTAATACCAGAAACATCAATAGAAGATACACCTATTTATGAAGAAAGAATTATAAATGAAGTAACTAAGGATAAAAACAAAGATATAATAGTAGCAACTCATCTTTTTAATAGTATGAAAAGTGGGAAAATGCCATCAATTTCTGAAGTTGAAAGTATATATAATTTTATAAAAATCGGTGCGACAGGTTTTATGCTGGCAGGGGAAACATCTATAGGAAAAGCACCAGTTAAAACAGTAGAGTTTTTAAATAAGCTGATTGAAAAGTATAGGGATTCATGATAAGGAATTAAAGTAAAAATTTATAACTTGAGATGAAATTAAAAAGTATTCTCTAATAATGTATGCTTTATAAAATGATTATAGAGAAAATGGCATAAATCTAATAAAAAATGAATGATGAAATTAAAAAGTATTCTCTGATGAAGGCAAGCATTAGAAAAATATTAAATAGTTTCGTCATTCATTATTAGATTGCACATGGATATTGCTTATTATATAAGGCATTTAAATATATATGCAAATTTTAACTAAGTTTATGTATTCTGCTTAAATAAAAGCTTATTATAATGGTTAATGCATAATCATAAATTAGAAATACAACTTGCGCTATTATCCATACAATGTATATTGGAAATTTGGTATCTAAATTAATTAATAAGTTGGTTCCGATAAAGTAAATTACTGAAAGTAACATATTAAAGGTAACTAATTTTAGGACTAATTCTATAAGTATATTTCTGATTTTTTCTATGAAATATTTTATTATGCCATATATTCCAAAAAATAATATATAATATATGGCTATATTAATTGTTACTAAAAAGAAGCTTAAAATACTTGAAGCAATGTAAACCAATATTGTATTTTTTATTGAAGTTCTAATAATGGATATTGGTATTAAGCATGAAGCAACAGTTAATATAGATAAAGTACTTATTGGAATAATGGAAGCAGAGTAGAGTATTGCAAGGGTTAATGCTGTAATTATACCATTTTCGGCAATATACTTTGCTTTCATAAATTGCTCACTCCTTTATATTTAAGTACAAGTTCTGAAGTCTGAAATTTGGCGGATAAGATATTGAAATTAACAACAGTTGATTAAATCTCCACCTGCACATTCGCATAAAGAGTCTAAACACCAAAGATTTATACAGCAATTGCATAGATCAGCATTGTTTGTATTTGTAGTTCTATAATAAGGACTAGAATAGCTTGAGCCTCTTTGCCTTAAGGAATTTAGACCTTGTCTATATTCAAAATTATTAGGATCCATACTGACAGCTGCATTCATTTCGTTAAGGGCAGCATCAAACCAGCCTTTGTTAAGTAAAACAACTCCATTTAAGTAATGCCACTCAGCAGTTCTGTTAGAAATAGAATTTAATTTATTTTCAGCCGCTAAATAATTTCTAGATTGAATAAGTCTTCTTATTTCCTGAAAATCATAGGAATTACTCGAATTATTGGATGAATTATTATAATTTGATGAAGTACTAGTGTTACTAGAATTATAATTATTATTAGGATTTTTAGTTAATGCTTCATAAGCTTCATTGATTTCAATCATTTTTTCTTCAGCTAAATTTTTAAGTGGATTATCTCCAAATTGGTCTGGGTGATACTGCTTAATAAGTTTTCTATATGCACTTTTTATTTCATCTTGACTTGCACCAGGTTTTATACCTAATACCTCATATGGATTCATTATAAATCTCTCCTTTTAGTTTCATTTGTACTTTCTGGATGTCTGATAATATTAACATATTTATCCATTAAGCCTAATTCAATTATGTTATATAGTATATCGCTATTTCTATTAAGATTCAATTTATCTAAATTTTCCTTACAACTATACCCGCAATTTAAAATAGTAAATTCTATTTTGGGTTTTACTGATTTAATAAATTCATCATATGGTAAAGAATCTTTATTATATAGAAAATTTATAGGGTTGAATTTTCCTTTTTCCATATCGGACTTTAAATCATCTAGGGCATCAATCAAGTATATCCATTTACCTATAGAATACCCTAAATTATATAAAATAGTTCTAAGTTCAGCAGAATCATTAAGCAATTCATAAGGATAATCACGTAGAATTATACCCACTAAATCACTGAAAGGATCGGATATTTCATCTATATAAATAAAAGACTTATCATTTTCTAACGTAGAAAGTTTATCTAAGCATTGCTTTATCTTATTATTAATTTCAAGTATTTGAACTGAAAATTTTCTTATATAAGGTGATAAGAGAGTACTTAAGAATTTGCTTTTAAGATTCTTATCATCATATACATCGTCCAGTAACTTGTAATAGGATAATGAAATGTTCATTGCAGCTGCATAAGCTAGAGCTTTATTATTAGTTATAATAATTTTTTTCTCAGTAGGATGAAGTGAACATCTATGATGTCCAATTTCTAGTTCGTCAGAATTTAATGCATCTAATAATAAGCCTAGAAAAGTCATATCATAATTTAAAGACAGTCTTGGTAGATTACCGAAGTCTTTTTTTATGTGGCAGCATAGTCCACAATAATAGCATTTAAACCTAGCAAAGTCTTTGATTTTCATTTCTGCCTTTAAGGGAGTAACATATCCAAACAATAAAAAACACTCCTTATAAGAATAAGTATAAATACATTATACAGTAACTTTTAATATTTAAACATAAAGTTTATATAGATATAATAAAATATTTAGATATTATTAATATTTATTTACAAGTTTTATTCCAAAATCTAGTGTTTATGGGCCATTTATAATGTTATGGATATTAATAATAAAAAAATATAGAAAAATTTATAAAAAAGTATTTACAACGAATAATAATTATTATATAATAATTTTTGTAGAGAGAAGTAATTAAAAATAATTACAAAATAAATATTAAAGTTAAGATTTTAGGAGGAGAAGATTATGAAAAAATTTGTTTGTACAGTATGTGGTTATATTTATGAAGGAGAAACAGCACCAGAAAAATGTCCAGTATGTGGTGTAGGATCAGAAAAATTCGTTGAACAAAGCGGAGAATTAACTTTTGCTGATGAACATGTAATCGGAGTAGCTAAAGGGGTTGACCAAGAAGTAATCGATGGTTTACATGCAAACTTCACTGGAGAATGTACAGAAGTTGGAATGTACTTAGCAATGTCAAGACAAGCTGATAGAGAAGGATATCCAGAAATTGCAGAAGCATATAAGAGAATTGCATTTGAAGAAGCAGAACATGCAGCTAAATTTGCTGAATTACTAGGAGAAGTAGTTGTTGCAGATACAAAAGCAAATTTACAAGCTAGAGTTGATGCAGAACATGGAGCATGTCAAGGTAAAAAAGATTTAGCAACACTTGCTAAGAAATTAAACTTAGATGCAATACATGATACAGTTCATGAAATGTGTAAAGATGAAGCAAGACATGGAAAAGCTTTCAAAGGATTATTAGATAGATATTTTGCATAAGATTAGAAATATTGAAAGAGTAGATACTAAGTGTGAGTAGTATCTACTCTTTTATTATGTTATGATTTTCTAGCATATAGAGAATCATATAAGGAGTTATACATATCATAGGTTTTTTTATCTAAACAAACCATAGCAACTTTATCGAAAGTGCCAGGTGAATCTTCAATAAATGTTAAGATTTCATCTAAGGCTATTTTGCAGGCATCTTCTAAAGGATAAGAATATGCGCCTGTGCTTATTGATGGAAAGGCAATAGTTTGAATTGGATGTTCTTTAATATAATCATTTGATTCTCTAATTAACAATTCCTTTTGTTTTCCTCCGATAAATTTATTTGTGCTGAAACGATAAAGATGTGTATTTAAAATTTCATTAAATTGCTTAGAGTAACACTCAGAATAATTAGCAGCTATTTTAAAAGCAGAACGGTACGCATTTCTTAAATATTTTTCTTCAGAACCGTTATTTCTATAAATAGGCCCAACTGTGTGTATTATCCAATAAACACCAGAGCTCGTTAGATTATATGATTTTGTTATTTTTGATTTGCCAGTTAAACACCCATTTAATTGTCTACATTCTTCTAATAATTTATCACCACAGGCTTTGTGAATTGCGCCATCAACTCCACCGCCCCCAAGCAGTGATGCATTTGCAGCATTTACAATTGCGTCAAATTTAGTTTTTGTTATATCACCAAAAAGAATTTCAAATTTAGTCAAATTAATCACCTCATATTAGTCATACAAATTATCTAATTAATAGTTTACACCTAATTAATACAAATAAAAATACAAAGATTCAAAAAAAAGGAAATTAATAAATGTAAATATTCTTTTAACAGATAGATAACATATAAAAGATATAAGGATGATAGACAGTATTCTTTATTTAATTGTTCCTAATATTGAAAAGAACTAACTTAGAATAAAGTTAAAGCCACAATGCAAATTCATTCTTCATACATCGTGACTTTAAACTTTAAATATATCAAATTTTAATTGTTATATTAATAATATCAAAGATAATTGTTACTAGATAGGTTGGTTCTCTAGATTTTTTCTTCTATTATCTAAAGGATTTAAATTTATGTGATGAACTTTCATTGTTTCATCAGGATTCATAATTAGTTCGTCTAAGCGAATTCTACCATCAGGTGTATTTGCTACAACTATTATTTCAGTTCCCTTTTTATAAGTAACCCAATTATATCCGTCTCTTACTACCTTGTTTACATCTTCAATTGAAATCAAAGCAGTATCTTTGTGATTACCGAACTTATCTCTTAAAATTATTCCCATAGTATCATGATCGATTTTTGTACAATCGTTTTTAAAGTTTCTATTATATATTTCTAAATTTTCACGTCTATTATCTAATGTATTTCCGTTTAAATGCTTTATTGGAGCTTTAGGATTAACATCTAAAATTACAGACTGAATAGTTCTTTTATTTGAAACTATCTTACCGTTGATTTTAGAAGTAGACAATGATTGAACTAAATAGTTATTAAAGTCTTTATGCCACTCAGCAAACCAAATACCTTCCTTTTTAACTTTTTCAGCATCTAAGGCATCTATTTTGCAGATTAGCTCACTTCCGTCCTTTTTTAAAATTGTGATTTCTGTGATATTGCCCTTATCAGTGTATTTATTTTCTTGAATTTTATAATTAGTATTTATGGTTAAGCACCTCTTTCATGGTTTTAAGTAAAAAGATATATAAGGCACATAAAAATAAATAACAGATTAAATATACATTCTGTACTATTATATTATTTTTTGATTATGCCTAGTTAATTACTTCATTTGAAAAAATAACATAAAATATGTAGTTTTTCAAGATAATATTCTTTATTATGACTCAAATATCTTAAGTCTAAACATCATATTATTATAACAGATTAAAAATGTAAAAGATATGCTTTAAAATAATTTAAATTTTAAAATAAAGTTAAATGCATAATAAAATCTAATAGAATCTAAAATATGTTATAGACATGATTAATTAAACTAAAGTAAAATAGTACTTGATATGAAGAAGAGAGGCATAAAAGAGGTACTAAATATTATGGTGATAGGAAAAACCTTGAAGGATATTTCACAGGATAAAAAATTTGTAAGAAAAGCTATAGCTATTACAATACCAATAGCGTTACAAGCTTTATTAAATACTAGTTTAAACCTTGTAGATACTGTAATGATTGGAAGTTTGGGGCAAACTTCCATTGCAGCAGTCGGTCTTGCTAATAAAGTTTTCTTTGTGTTCACTTTGTTATTATTTGGAATAGTAAGTGGATCATCTATTTTGACAGCTCAATATTTTGGTAAGAAAGATATAAAAAATATAAGAAGAGTTTTGGGAATGTCTTTAACTATCGCGCTCATTGGAGCTTTTATTTTTGTAATTCCAAGTTTAATTTGTCCTAAAATTGTAATGAGTATCTTCACTCCAAGTGAAAATACTATAGAAATAGGAGCTGGATATTTAGCAATCGCTGCAATAAGCTATCCATTGACTGCAATAACTAATGTTTATGTGGCGCTTTTAAGAGGAGTGAACCAAGTAAAAGCACCTGTTATAATAACTATCATTTCAATAGTTATAAAAGTACTATTAAACTACGCATTGATTTTTGGACATTTTGGAGCACCAGCGCTTGGTGTTAAAGGAGAGGCAATTGCAGTTATAATTGCGAGAACCATAGAATGCAGCTGTATATTATTTATAGCATACTATAGCAAGGGACCATCAGCAGCAAAAATTAAGGAATTAATAGCATTTAATAAAAGGTTTGTTAAATTATTTTTTTCAACTGTATCTCCTGTTATTCTCAATGAATTTATGTGGGGATTAGGGGTTACAATGTATTCATTAGTATATGGAAGAATGGGTGATGGAGCTGTAGCTGCTATTACTATAACTCAAACGGTTGAACAGATAATTACTGTTATTTTTCAAGGAATAAGTGCGGCAACTGCAGTTATCTTAGGAAATGAATTAGGAGCAAACAAATTAAAAGAAGCGGAAAGTCATTCGAAATACTTTATAGTATTACAATTTATTTCTGCCTTAATAATGTGCGCTACATGCTTTGCTATTAAAAACCCATTAATTACATTATTCAATGTAACAGATAATGTAGGTACTGATGTAAGTAAATGCTTAATAGTTTTTATAATGTACTTGCCATTTAAAGTATTTAATTGGGTAAACATTGTTGGTATTCTTAGAAGCGGAGGAGATACTAAGGCAGCATTAATGCTAGATATTAGCGGGGTATGGATGGTTGGAATTCCATTTGCATTTTTAGGAGGAATGGTGTTAGGCTTTCCGATATATTTCGTATATGCAATGGTTACATTTGAAGAGATATATAAGTTTGTTTTAGGTTTTAGACGATACAAACAAAAGAAGTGGCTTAGAAATTTAGTTTAAGTAGAAGCATTATTGAATGAAAAATCCTGATAATGGATTATGTGTAAAATATTTCTTAATTATTTTGTAAGAACTAAGTAGTTTATTTACTATATAATAGGAAATAATGAAGATATTGATTTATATGCATATTGGAGGGATATATGGTTACAAAGAATGATAACAGACGAAGAAAGATAAAAAAGAAGAAGAAAAAAATGCGTAATTCAAAAGTTCTTTTACGAGGTATCCGTGATATGCTTCTTTTTTTAGTGATAACTACACCTATTGTATTTTTCTTAGGTCCATATGATAACGTGAGAAAAACTTTGATTTCAACTATTTTAGCAACAAGGCATGCATATTTAATAAATGATATAATACCACAAACGATGTTAGATAAGATGCTTGGAATAGATGGAAGTGATAGTAGCACAGAAGCTTTTCAAGATATGAAAAAGATAGATGTTAAATATAAAGTCGGAAATGAAATAACAGAATATCATATACCTAATAAAAAATATGATGCGTATGTTCTAGAAATAAAGAACCCGTTAAAGGTTAAGGTCGCAATGACCAAGTTCTTGGGAAAAATGGGGCAAAAGACAAGTGAAATGGCAGATGAACACGATGCGGTTGCAGCCATTAATGGTGGTTCCTTTGTTGATAAATCTTCAGATGGAACTCAATATGCAGGAACTGGAGCTGAACCTGGGGGCTTTGTTATATCAGAAGGAAAGGTTATTTATCCTACTGGAAATGTAAATGAAAATGATGTTGAAAATGTTATTGCTTTTACAAAAGGAGGAGAGCTGATAGTTGGAGATCATACAATAGCTGAACTGAAAAAACTAAATGTACAGGAAGCAATGTGCTTTAGAAAGCCTAATATAATTATTAATGGAGTTAGACAGATAAAAAATACAGCAGAAGAAGGACTTAACCCCAGAACTGCAGTTGGTCAAAAAGCAGATGGAACAATAATATTTTTAGTTATAGATGGTAGAAAAATAACAACACCTGGAGCAAGTTTATATGATGTTCAAGAGATAATGATGGAAAGAGGAGCTGTTAATGCAGGAGCTCTTGATGGAGGATATTCATCAACAATGTATTATAAAGGCAACGTCATAAATTCTCCTAATGCCTGGGATGGCGAAAGATCTGTTGCAACAGCATTTTACGTAGAGCAGTAAAGGAGGAAGTAGTAAATGAAGAATTTAAAAAGAAGATTAACTTGGTTTGCACTTGCTTTTATATTGCAGCAAAGTATATTTTTATTTATTGATAAGGTATATCTAGCTTCAGATTTTGATATTAAAGCTGAAAAAGTTGAAGAACAAGACAACCAAGCAGATAAGAAAACAGAAATTGATATAAAAAGTGGGATAAATGAAGTGAAGTTATCTTCAGATGCACGGTATGTTTCTTATATAGATAGTGGAAAACTTAAGATTTTAGATAGCAATGATAATACAGAAAAAGAATGTGAGACAGATAGCGGCTCTGAAATTGCATTTTATAAATGGCTTAATGGGGAAGATAATATGCTTGTGATACAGAAAGTAAAAGATAAAGGGGCATATTATTTAGAACCAGTATCTTTTGATGCTAAAAAGGGAGAAACTAGAGATCTTGCAGATTTTGATTTGCATAAAGTTCAAATTAAGCTCAATAGTTCAAAAGATGAAGTGAATAATGTAGTGTTTTCAACCTTAACCCATAGTTTGTATATTGAAGTTAAAAAGAGTACTGGAAAATGTGATTTATATTATGCAAATGTAATGAATCAATTAAAAAAGGTTAAAAGTGATAGGCCAATAACCAATGTAGTGGTTCCGACAACAAGCACGAATGCAGTACTAGAGGAAGGAACGAGCATAACAATATTAAATACAAAAGGAACACTATCAATACCGAATGTTAGAAATCCTAAGGTGCTAGGTGCAGATGTTAATGATAATGTATATTTTGGAGAAGAGGTAAATAATAAAATTCAAAAGATATATTATACTGTTTTATCAGATAAAACTAGGAAATGGAATGAATTAAAAATTGCTGATCCAGTTGATAAAGACGATATACTAATTGATTATTCTGGAAAAGTATATATTGATAATAAATCTAAAAAAACAGTATTAGAGCTTACAGGAAATAAATCGATAAGTTATAAAGGTAATTTAGTTCAAACATATTCTAAGGGAGTTATCTCTAAGGATGGTAATAAGTTGATGAAAAATAAATTAGAATAAAGTTATATAAAGGCATACCCTTTAAAATTTGATAAAGTAATTAATAAAAAGTATTTTTCTTTTGTTTACATATATAAACGTAGATTGTAGTTATATATAAGAATGAATAATAAATAAAAAATAGGGAAAAATATATAAATAGATTACTTAAAAAACAAGATCTTCCAATTATAAGAGGATCTTGTTTTTTATAGAAAGTGGAGGAATGACAATGTCTAAAATAGGAGTAATAAGTGCAATATTAGAGCACCCAAAAGAAGTGCAAGATGAATTTAATGATGTGGTAGCATCCTTTAGGGGAAGTATAAAAGGACGAATGGGTATACCTTTTGCAGATGAACTATCGGTAATTTCCATAACTCTTATAGGAGAAACTGAAGATATACACGAGTTTACAGATGAACTTAAAAGTATTGATGGGGTGACTGTAAATACATCAATTGCAAAAGTTGAAGTTTAAATAGTTATTATAATATGAAATAAATCTGTCATAAATGTAATCAACAAATAAAAATAAAATATGGCTATTTCAAGCAATAAATTGAAATAGCCATATTTTTTAATTTGTGAATTTATCTATGAGAGAAGAAGGTAAATCTTCTGCTATATAAGAATCTGAATCTATTAAATTTAATAATCTGGTTAATTTTTCAATATGTTCTTTTTTATTTATGCTTATTACTTTTATAACTTTAAATAATTCGTTACTTTTAACGTTTTCTAAGAAGTTAGTATATAGTATAATTGCTTCAAGTTCATCCTTTATAGCATTTCTAATGCTAGTAAGTAATAACTTGTTTTCCTTTCCCCCTGAATATTCATTATAAGAAATTTTTGAAGTGTTTTTAAGTTGCTTATCGGCATGCTCATAAGCAGAAAAGAACTCTTTGTCTGTTTTTTGTAAGGCTTTCAAAAATGAACCACAATGTTTCTTTTCCTCTTTCATAATATGATATAACATATCTTTTATTTCTTTATTTTCGGTGAGGCTTAAAGAATAACTATAATCATTTACAGCAGTTATTTCAGAAATCATTCCTTCCATAAGAAAGGTTATATCGTTATTATTTTGACATTGTAAAATTGTTGTATAGCTCATATACGCTCCTAAAATTTTGATTTATATTATTACAGTATATATAAGCAGAGCAAAAAGTATGTCATTCTCAGTTTTAATTATAGCTGTGAGTTTGAATAGTATGTGTAAGATCTATGGAAATATATAGCATTGAGTCTTAGCACATACTATATCAGGAACTCTTATGATCTATCGTTGTTATAGTTTTTAACAGGCATACATATTAATTTTAATTGTTTTTTTCGATGTATATTTATAATAACTGTGTGCATTAATCCAGTATTTTATAAGTTGTGGTTTATAATCTAAAAGATACTTTAGAAATTCATCAAAAACATTTAGTTTTACTAAAATCTTAACAATTTCTTTGGGGTAAGGAGTATTTTTTTCAAAGACTTTTCTTGGATCTATTACCTGTATCTTTTCATGTTTATTTACAAATATATGGGCGCCTCTTATATCGAGTCGTGTAAATTTCAATTGTTTAAATTCTTCAATAAGATTTATAATTTCAGCGGACAAATTATATGATAATCCATTTTTTTTAATATAGTCAGATAATATATCTCCTTCTACATAATCTCTCAAGATCATATTATTTGCGATAAACATAACTTTAGGAAAAAATCTGCTGTTGTTGACTGCATCTAAAAGGTAGGCCTCCTTCTCAGCCTTCTTTCGTTTAGAAAATATTTTTAAGGCATATCCTTCAGGGGTTAAATAAACAGAACCTTCCTTGCCTTTACCTAAAAATTCACATTCTTTTATATCTAAAACGTACCTCATATTGTTCACTATTATTAATTGTTTTATATATTATATGAAATCATTTATACAATTCTACAAAATGAGATGAATATGTATAAATTATTCTATTAAACAAATGATTTAATGGGTGACTTTTTTTATTATATTTATAAAAAGAACTAATGATGAGATAGCATATGAATGGTCAGTTATATTAGATTATAACTTTAAGTCGGATATATTATAATTTTTAATCCAAAATATTATAATTCTAATAAGTTTTAAGTGTTATGGAATTGAATTGAAAATAAATGAATTATAATATTATAAACAAAAAATTAAATATTTAGATGATATTCTATTAATTTATGGAAGTTTTATTAAGATAAAAAGCATTATATTCAAGAAGTCAATTGAACTTATGATTAAAATATGTAATAAAAGCCTATAGCAAAAATAAAGTTAGGTCTAATGAACTGAGACATGCACAAATGGGTCTATTACTTGTATTCAGAGGATAAAAATTATAATATCATATGTCATATTTAATGTGTTAGATTGCAATTAGGAAATAAAAATCATTTAATGAAAAGGTTTGTGAAAAAAATTTTTCATTATTAAACTGTTAATATCTTGCCGAGTATTATCATAATATGATAAAATACTAATTGGTTTGTTGTATTTTTTGGATTTTTGGGGAGAATATTTGTAGGTTGAAGTTAAAATTTAACCTATTTCAAAGATGATTTTGGGGCGAATATAAATTAAATGGGAGGACCCGTATGAATATTTTTAAGAAAAAGTCAGTAGACAAAATGCTGGAAGGAGTGGAGAGGACAGCCTTAAAGAAGAACCTCAAGGCTAAAGATATAGCTGCATTTGGTATAGGAGCAGTAGTAGGAGTAGGTATCTTTGTGGCAACAGGAACAGGTGCGCATCTAGCAGGACCAGCTGTAATAATTTCATTTATTTTAGCAGGTATAGTTGCTTGCCTTTGTGCATTGTGTTATTGCGAGCTTTCAACTATGTTCCCAGTTGCAGGAAGTACCTATTCGTATTCATATATAGTATTCGGTGAAATAATAGCAATGATAATTGGGTGGTGTCTTACTGCGGAATATTTAGTTGCTTGTAGTGCAGTAGCATCTGGATGGTCAGGTACCTTTGTAGGGATACTAAAATCATTTGGAGTAACATTGCCAGCAGCTTTCACTGCATCACCAAGCAAAGGTGGAATAGTAGATTTACCAGCTATATTAATAATTGCAATAATAACTTACATACTATATTATGGAATGAAAGAAAGTGCTAGAGTTAATAATATCATTGTTGGAATAAAGATTGTTATAATTCTTGTGTTTGTAGTACTTGGAGTAGGACATATAGATACGGCTAACTATCATCCTTTTGCTCCATTTGGATTTGGAGGAATCTTTGCGGCAACAGCGACTATATTCTTTTCATTCATTGGATTTGATGCAATATCAACTGCGGCAGAGGAAGCAGAAAATCCAAAGCGAGATATTCCGCTTGGACTTATAATTTGTTTAATAGCTGTTACAGTACTTTATGTTTTAGTTGCTGTTGTACTTACAGGAATGGTTCCTTATAACGAAATAATTTCTGAAAATGCGGTGCCAGGGGCTTTAGCAAGAGTAGGTATAAATTGGGGAGCAGCACTAGTTGGGACAGGAGCTATACTTGGAATGATTTCTACTATTATGGTAGTTCTTTATGGCCAAGTTAGAGTATTTATGGTTATGTCAAGAGATGGACTTTTACCAAAGATATTTTCAAAGGTACATCCGATTCATAAGACACCACATATTTCAACTATCATAACCGGAACTATAGCAGCAATAATTGCTGGGTTTATACCATTAGACATTATCGTAGAATTTTTAAGTACTGGAACTTTATTTGGATTTATTGCTGTATCTCTTGCAGTAATAGTACTTAGAAAAACTATGCCAAACTTTAAAAGAATTTTTAAAGTTCCAGGAGCTCCATTTACTCCGATAGTAGCTATAATATGTTGTATAGTTTTATTGTGTGGATTAAAATTAATAACTTGGATAGGCTTTATAGTATGGCTCATTATAGGACTTGTAGTGTATTTTGTTTATGGAAGAAAACATAGTATAGTTCAAAATGAAGGTGATTTAGAAAACACCGATAAAGCAGTATAGATTAAGATGGAATTGTAAATAAGGATTACTTTACCACGATTAATTTTATGATATGAATTAGAGAAAGAATCATTGTTGTAGTGATAGCGGATATGCTAAAAATATTACAACAGTGATTCTTTTGTTTTATTTAAAATTTAAATAAAACATTAGAACTAATAAAGTATATTTAAAAATATAAAATATATAGGAAAAGTTGTTATTAACGAGTCAATAATTGTAAAAATAATAGTTAAAATAATATCAATATAAAAGAACGTATTATGTATGTATTTCATAATATATAGAAAATAAGCGATAATTAATAATATGGTGAGATTTTAAAAAATGTGATTTTCAACTAATATATTAGGCGTATAAGTAGAGTATAAGCCGAAAAGAGTATTAAGTAGATAATAAAATAGAATCTTATAATTCATGTACAAAAATTCAGAATTGTCAAAAAATTTATTGACAAAAATTAAACAAGCAAATAAAATAAAGGTAGGAACATTTGATAAAAAAATAACAAAGACTATAAAAGTTATGGAGATGGTATTTATGGTGAAGGTAATAAGTACAAGAGAGGCAGCAGATTTAATAAAGGATAACGATGTTTTGGCAACTTCCGGTTTTGCATCATTAGGAGTTCCAGAAGCATTATTAAAAGGTTTGGAAGAAAAATTTTTAGAAGAAAAAAGTCCTAAAAATTTAACACTAATGTTTGCAGCAGCACAAGGTGATGGGAAAAGTAAAGGATTAAATCATTTAGCACACGAAGGGCTGGTAGGTAAAATCATAGGGGGACATTTTAACTTAGCACCAATGTTAGGAGAGTTGATTAGAGAAAATAAAGTATATGCATATAATTTACCACAAGGAATTATGTGTAATGTGTTTAGAGATATAGCAAGTAAAAAAACTGCAACCATAAGTAAAGTAGGGTTAAATACGTTTGTAGATCCAAGAGTAGAGGGAGGAAAGGCAAATTTAATTACTAAGGAAAATGAAGAAGATATAGTTGAAGTGATTAAGATATTGGGTGAAGAAAATTTATTATACAAGTGTCCAGGCATTAACGTGGCATTTATTCGTGGAACATATGCTGATGAAAAAGGAAACGTTTCGATGAATCATGAGGCTACCTTTTCAGAAGCAACATGTATAGCTCAAGCAGTTAAGAATTGTGGTGGAATAGTTATAGTACAAGTTGATAAAGTAGTTAAAGCCGGAATGTTAGATCCAAGACTTGTAAAAATACCTGGAATTTACGTTAATTATATAGTCGAAGCTAAGAACAAAGAAGATCAGGCTCAGGTACTAGGATATGATGATGATCTATCTTTGACTGGAGATATTAAAGTAATAGCGGATAGTTTAGAACCGTTAGAACTTAATGCTAGGAAAATTATTGGAAGAAGAGCAGCTATGGAATTAGAAGAAGGAAGCATTGTTAATATTGGAATAGGAATACCAGAAGCAATTTCGAATGTTGCTAATGAAGAAGGAATAGCAGATTCCATTGTATTAACAGTTGAACCAGGACCTATAGGAGGAATCCCTCAAGGAGGAAAAAAATTTGGTTCTTCAGTGAATCCAGAATGCATATTTGATCAACCGACACAATTTGATTTTTACGATGGAGGAGGCTTAGATATAGCATTTTTAGGACTTGCACAGGTAGACAAGCATGGGAATTTAAATGTTAGCAAATTTGGAACAAGAGTTGCAGGCTGTGGAGGATTTATCAATATTACTCAAAATGCTAAAAAGGTGTTCTTTTGTGGAACATTTACAGCTAAGGGTTTAGAGGTAAAAGTAGAAAATGGAGAATTGAAAATCATAAATGAAGGAAATAAGAAGAAATTTATAGATTCTGTAGAGCAGATCACTTTTAGTAGTGAATATGCATTGAAAGTTAAACAGCCAGTTATGTATATAACTGAAAGAGCTGTCTTTGAATTAAAGGAAGATGGATTGCATCTAATTGAAATAGCACCAGGAATAGATATTAAAAAAGATATATTAGATTTGATGGAATTTGCTCCGGTGGTAGATAAAGATCTTAAATTAATGGATAAGAGAATATTTATAGATGAACTAATGGATTTAGAAAAATAATTTATAATTCTAGAGGGGGATAAAGATTATGTTAGAAAATTTAAAGATTAAAGTTGTTAAAATGGCAAAAGACGCAGAAAGGTATAATCTATGTAAAGGAAATATAGGAAGCTTTAGTATTAGAGATGAAAGTTCAGGATATGTGGTTATAACACCTTCAAAAATAGCAGTGGAAAACTTGAATGTTGAACATGTTTGTATAGTAGATTTGAAAGGGAATAGGATTAATGTTGTCGATGGAATTGAACCAACTAGTGATATATTAATGCACCTTGAGGTTTATAGAGCAAGAAAAGATATAAAAACTATAATGCATATTCATTCAGTTCATGTAAGTACTTTTGCTGTAATAAATAAAGTAATTCCACCAATAGCGTATGATTCTGCAAATTACGGAGGATATATTTATGTTGCAAATGGTGGGAATACAGAATCTTCCGAAACTGCAAAAGATTTGATAGAAAAATTAAATATGAGTGATGCTTGTCTTTTAGAGAGTAATGGAGCTATTGTTGTGAGTGGGAATATAGAAAATATAGTATTTAAAGCAAGAACTGTTGAGAGAGTAGCTGAAATTTATTATAAAGCATTAGTTTTAAATCAATCTAACGAACCAAAAAGATTTTCGAGAGAAGAATTAGCTTTATACAGTGGAAATAGATAAGATTTGAAGTGCTGTGAAAGCTAGTGATATTAAATAAATTCAAGATATGAATTAAAAAAGCATTAATCCATTAGGAGCAATGCTTTTTTATTTATATAAAAATAAACAAATATTTCATTAAATACTTTTTCTAACATGCTTTGATTTTTTTACTATAAAATGAGAATCACCAGGAAAATTTTCAATAAATTTAAGATATTTAAGGATTTTTACATCCCTTTTTAAAGATTCAAGAGTATGATAGTATGTTGCTAATTCACGATTTGTAAAAAGAGCATGAATTTGCTGATGACAAGTTGGACATAAAGAGAGGGTTTCAAATTTCCTTCCGCCTTTTTGCAGGGGAATCAAGTGATGTTTAGTTATGATAGATACATTTCTATTACATAATTCACATATATGCTCCATAAAATCCTCCTCTTATACGCTATTCATATTTTATGATTAAATTATATCAAAATAAAAAATAAAGTCAAAGTGATTTTAATGGTAAATAAAAGTCAATTATTTTTATGATATGATGTAACTAACCAATTAAAAAATAAGTTAAAAACTCAAGAGGCTAAAGGCTTATTGGGAGAGATAGGAGACTTATTTTCTTCTTTAGGGAATTTAATAAAAAGTCTATTATAAAATAAATATTAGACTTAGGAGGCCATATGTTAATAGTTAGTTGGAAACCAGATAAAAGCTCTTCTATTCCAGTATATCAGCAGATAGTTGACTATTTTAAGAGGATGATATCAACAGGTGAATGGGATTTAGGAAGTAAATTGCCACCACAAAGAGAGCTGGCAAGGATATTTGAAGTGAACAGAAGTACTGTTGTAGAGGCTTTGGACGAATTGAAGGCAGAAGGATTAATTGAAGGGAAAAGCAGCAAAGGAACAATTATAGTCAATAATACTTGGTCTTTGATGGCATCTGTTTCACCATTAAAGTGGAAAAATTATATTGCAAGAGGTATACATAAACCTAATTTACCTATAATTCAAAAAATAAATAAATTAGAATTTGAAAATAGGATAATAAGACTAGGTACAGGGGAACTTGCTAGTGAGTTATATCCTCATGATATGATGAAAGAAGTTTTAAATAATGTATCAAAGAAAGTGTCATCTTTAGGCTATGAGGAACCAAAAGGATCATTATTTTTAAGAGAGACAATAAGTAAATATTTAAAAAAGCATAGTATTAATGTTTCCCCATCTAAAATATTAATTGTTTCTGGCTCATTGCAGGCCTTGCAGCTGATTTCTATAGGAGTTCTGGAGCAGGGATCTACAATACTTGTTGAAAAGCCTTCATATTTGAGCTCTCTAAACTTATTTCAGTCATCTGGAATGAAGTTAAAAGGTATTAGAATGGATGCTTTTGGAATTGATCCAATTCAAATTAAAAAAAGTAACAATAATAAAAATTCAACTTTAGTATATACTATACCGACCTTCCAAAATCCAACTGGGATTTTAATGTCAGAAGAAAGAAGAGAGACAGTTTTAAAAATATGTTCAAAAGAAAGAATACCAATTATTGAGGATGATGCATATAGAGAATTATGGATAGATGAAGAACCACCAGTTCCTCTAAAAGCTAGAGATAAGAATGGTAATGTAATGTACTTAGGCACGGCTTCAAAATCTTTAGCAGCAGGTCTTAGGGTTGGTTGGCTAATTGGGCCAGAAAATGTTGTTGAACATTTAGGTGATATTAAGATGCAGAGTGATTATGGAACAAGTTCACTGTCCCAAGAAGTTGTAGCTGAATGGATTACAAGCGGTTTGTATGAGAAATATTTGCTTCAGCTAAGGAACAATTTAAAGACTAGAAGGGACTACACACTTAATATCTTAGAAAAGTATTTTAAGGATATAGCTACATGGAATAAACCAGTTGGAGGATTTTATATTTGGTTGAAACTTAATGTACCTATATCATTAAACAAGCTGTTTGAAATTGCATATAGAGAAGGAATACTAATTAATCCAGGCAATGTTTATGATCTTTCAAATAATCAAAATCTAAGAATCTCATATTCATATGCATCATTAACAGATTTAGAAAGAGGTTTGAAAATATTATCTAAGGTAATTAGAGAAAAGTTATTTTAATTATAAAGATGAACAGCTATTCAAGAAAATCAATAGCTGTTTTGGTTGGTGAATAATTCATTTTTTTGGTTGGAGATTTCAGTGATTTTATCATGTATAATGACAAAAAAGAAATTACATAAGGTGGTGAATTATGATTAAATATCTATTGCAGGGACTGCTATTTGGACTTGCTTATGTAGCACCTATTGGAACACAGAATTTATATGTAATAAACACTGCGCTTAAGAAAAGCAGGTTAGATACATATAAAGTTGCACTTATAACTATTTTTTTTGATATTTCACTAGCAATCTCATGCTTTTTTGGAATAGGATTCTTAATTCAAAAATACTTTGAATTAAGGCTTGTGGTGCTTTTACTTGGATGTATTATTGTAACTCATATAGGTATAGGATTGATAAAATCAGCATCGCAAGTATCAGATAATAAAAATATAGACAATTCATTGATTAGAATTATTATTTCTTGTTTTGCTGTTACATGGCTTAATCCGCAGGCAATAATTGATGGCTCATTATTATTAGGGGGCTTTAATGCTTCACTTCCGCTAGATATGTCGAGATATTTTATATTAGGAGTTTGTCTAGCATCATTTTTATGGTTTAATTCTCTGTCAATGCTTATAGTAAAATTTCGTAATAAGCTTAATAAAATAATAAAATGGATCAATATAATATGTGGAGCAATATTAATATTTTATGGCTTGAAATTAGGATATTCTTTTATTGAATTGATATAATAATTCTAATTTAATAGAAGAACAAAGAAAAATAAAATGTAGTAAATAGTAAGGTAGAAAAATTATTTCCCCTTACTATTAAAATTATTTAACATATTTAGAATATGGAAGTTTAACAGTGTTTCCGGTTTGGTCAAATTTATAATTTGTACCATTGAGGGGATAATTTCCATAAGCAAGATTCATTCCTATGGTATAGATTGCATCTGCATGAATACTAGGATCTTGAACAACAGTACCAGTCATAATCCCTTGATTAATTAATTCTTTAGCTTCAGGTAAAGCATCAACTCCAACAACTGGAATATATTTTTTTGAATTATCTCCTTTGTTATAACCATATTCTTGGAGTGCTTTAATAGCTCCGATTGCCATAGCATCATTGTTAGATATTATTGCCTCAATTCTGCCATCAAGTGTTAATAAATTAGAGCTAATTGCGCTTTTTGCACACGCCTCATCCCAATTACAAACTATTGATGATAACTCTTGGGTTTTTATTCCTGCTTCATTGAGTGCTTGAACAGAATATTTTGTTCTTGCAATAGTTTCAGGACTATTAACTGGACCTTTAAGCATAATATATTCTAATATATTATCATTGTTTCTGTCTAAATTATTTTTATCATCATTCCAAGTATCAGCAAGGATCTCACCTTGCAGAATGCCAGATTGATCAATATCAGTATCAATTATAACTGCATTACGGTAAGGTTTAAGAAAATTTACTATTTGCGGTGTTTGCGCATAATAGAGAATTAGAGGTATATCTTTTCCAACTATTTCATTAAGAGCACTTTGAATTTTATCTATATCAGTGGTGACTGGATTTAATACAACAAGGTTAAAATCATTATTAAGGGCTCTATTTATGAGTTCATTTTGAATCACTTGATTTCCTTTTCCATCGAAAAAAGTAAATTGAACTTTATTTGCATTATTGCTTTGTATAGTCTCGAGATTTTTTTTAACAGTAGAAATAAATTGATCATTAAAATCATTTAAAAATACAGCTATTTTAACTGGAGTCTCAGGATTAACAGCTAAAAGAGCTGCGGTGCTTTGGGTATTATTAAATAATAATATTGAGATAATGGTAAGGGACAACATCTTCTTTAAAATATTCATTTTAATCTTCCCTCCGACTGTACTTGATTGAATTATCTATTATTAGGTTATCTTTCAGCTTAAATTTTATTCGTATTTCTGTAGAACGTATCTGTTTTTTATTTAAATATATAAATTGCAAATTATTTTTATAACTTGAAAGAGCTTTAACTAATAATTAAAGATATATGTAAATTTAAGAAAATTACAGAAAAACCAAGAAAACTGGCTAAATTTTTAGTTATGAGGGCATAATATACATAATATAAAGGTTAAAATTTAACATTAATTATATATGTATAGTTGACAATTAAGAATATGTAATTTATAATAGACAAGCGAATTAAATTTTTAGAAGTTAAGTTAATAGCATATTTTTATTGATAATTAGCACTATAAATTTAATTGTTTAAAGCTAAATTGTGGTGAACGTAGTTCAGTTGGTAGAGCGCCAGTTTGTGGCACTGGTTGTCGTGGG
>NZ_LZZL01000052.1:0-41718 GCF_002006495.1 Clostridium sp. BL-8 | reverse complement strand
TCAAAGACAGATTGATCATAGTCCTGATGTATAGAAACTTCAAGAACATCATATAGGGACTTTGGCTTAAGCACTGACTTTGAGAAGGATTGAAGACTAAAAAATAGATTGGATTATGGAATACACCTCTATTAATTGGAGGTGTATTTTTGTTATTAAAAGATTTATTAGAAGAATTTGTTTTGGAATTAGAAATACAAAATTATAGTTCTAAAACTATTCAGACTTACAGAAGTAAAAACTTAAACTTTATAAAATATGCAAAAGATAAATTTGACGTGATTGAAGTAAAAGATGTTAATACAATTCATGTGAAAAATTATATTGTAGGATTAAGAAAGGCTAAAAGAAAACCAAGTTATATTAACTCTGTTATTAAAACATTACAAGCATTTTATAAATATTCTAAAGAACAAGGATTTATTAAAGTTAGTCCAATTACAGATGTAAAATTACTTAAAGAGAATAAACCAATAATTAATGTTTTCACAGAAGATGAAATAAAAAGAATGTTAGATACATGCAAAGGTAATAGATTTTTAGCAATTAGAGATAAAGCAATATTGTGTACATTAATAGATTGTGGTGTGAGATGTACAGAATTATTAAATTTACAATTAAATGATATGAATGAAAATTATATAACTATAAGAGAGCCGAAAAATAGAAAAGACAGAATAGTATCTATTAGTCCTTACACAAAAAAAGCGATTATAAGGTATTTAAGATGCAGAGAAAGTTATTTTATAAATAAAAATTTGGATAAAAACGATTATATATTCTTATCTTATAGAGGGAGACAATTAACTGTTGAAGCGATAGAAAGAATTGTAAAAACTGCTGGTAAAAAAGCAAATGTAAATGAGCAAGTACGCTGTAGTCCACACACACTACGTCATTTCTATGCGGTTTACTCTTTAAAACATGATTTAGATTTATATTCTTTATCTATAAATTTAGGACACTCCAATGTATCTATAACATCAAAATATCTGAGAGGATTAAAAGATAAAGAAATAGTTCAGATGAGTGCAGATAAAAGCCCTCTAAAAAATATATATGGTAGATATTAAAAATACCTACAAAAACTCAAAAATTAGGCTCAATTTAAAGACTTACAGCTAAAGACGATACATTTATTGTTAGAAAATATAAAGGCTTAAATAGCCTGTAAAGACGATTTAAACACATAAAAAATAGGTATCAACTTCTTGATACCATCACAACAATTAAATATTGTTTTATTAACTTAATCACTTTCACAAATAGATGAAAGCACATTCTTAAATCTCGACAACTTAAGAATAACACGCTTTTCAAAATTTGTAAAGTGGTTAGGCTTAATAAAGTCATGCTTTTTTAGCTACCGAGTCAATTTCGGTCACTATAGTATGATTCACTTGCTATGCACTGGGACAAGTATAAAATATCCAAGTCGTTTGGTTAGCGGATGCATAAAATAACCATGTCATATAAAGCTAGTATTAATTATCTTTGTTATAAATGCTAGGAAGGTGTTTATATGACTTGGGTGCGTGTCAACCTATACCCTAAAATAATAGGCATGGTGGTTACTTGGTGTCCTAAAGGACAGGTAAAGAGTAGTAATTCAACATATTGGACAAGTATGATATGGTAAAGCTACTTATACAAAAATGTAATTAATAACAAAGATTTAAAGTGATTCCTATTCAACTCAAAACATTAGCTTTAGAGTTAATTTACTTATGAGCTATCAAGAATTAATTTTTTTTGTAGCTTATAGGTAAATTAATTTTTTCGCTCAAACCTTTCAATCTAAAACATTTTTTCATTGGGATTGTTTAAAGTCAAGCTTTACCTTAAAATTATTTAGTAAAATCCAGCTTGCCAAATAAAAAAGAATGGTTTATCCCTAATAATCCATTCTCTTAAAAAATATTTTTATGAATTGTAAATACCCCTTACTAACATAAAAAAGAGTGGCAAGCTTTGAAGAGAGTAAGTCACTCTTTCTAGTAGACAGTCGTATTATTAACTATCCACTATATAAAATAATAAATCATAATTGTTATGAGAATATAAATAAAGCATAAACTTAATATAAACTGTATATTAAATAAAAGTAAAATAAAAAGGATAACCATTTAAAAGTTATCCTAAATACTGTTTGAGATATTTATTTAAGGGGTAAATAAATAATGAAAATTAAATTATTATCATGGTTTTATTATATAGGGTTATTGTTACAGTATTATGTCAAATATATAAACTTAATATAAATAATTATAAAGTAAAAAGGATAGTCTGCTAATAAGTACAGATTATCCTTTTTGTTGTGTTATAAATTAAAGGAAAAATAGCGATAAGAAAACTAAATTATTATCATATTTTTATTATACGCTACAATTGTTATGGTATTATAAGAAGTTCGTTAATTTGATATAAACTTTATATTAAATGAAAGTAAACTCAAACAGTGGATCATAGTTAATTATATTTTATTTATAAAATTAATAACATACGAACTACTAAAACACAATAATGCGACTTTACGGCATATTAAAATCAATAAAGATATAAATAAAATATAATCAATTATAAAAAAATGAATTATTACTTTCAAATAGGCATAAATACTGGTGCTATAAGATGCTTTTAATATTGTATAATTCTATAAATCAAAATGATTTTGAGATTTGTAATTTAAAGAATGGCTAAAATAGGGCATTCATAAAAATTAAATAAATTATAAACAATTACAAAATTGATATATATATGAAAAAAAGTAAAAAAATAAGAATAATTGTCGAAAAAATGAAGAAAATAATCCTATAAAATAATTTTTACAGGAGGAATAAATATATGGAGCATTTTGATGATGATTATAAATTTGAATGCGATTGTTTGGAAAAATGGAATGAAAGATGTAAACATCGAGTAACAGATTGGTTAATACAAGAAGAAGAATTGGAGATGTATCCTGCTCAGCATCGTAGATTTTATGAGGAATATAGAAATAAAGGTATAATTTCTGATACTAAAAATGATAAAGTATTATATGAATATTTAAAAAATAATAATCTGTTAGGAAAAAGGCTTTGCTATTTAGAAATATCTCATAAATTAGTGCTAGAAGATTATAAAAATGAAAGATGTTGTTTAGATTTAAATGTTGATAGTATGATGGATTATTTATATTGGTCTTATGGAAATCCAGATGATATGGATAATTTGCTAAGAAAACACTTTGTTAAAAAGGCACTGGCAGATTATAAATGCAATTGTAAAGAAAAATGGAAAAACTCTTGTATAAATTATGCTAGAGCATTAAGGTATGCAGGTGATATATGGGATAATATGCCGGCATTATACATTCCTTATATTGAAGAATATACAGATAAAATAATTATTTCACAGCAGAAAAATGATAAAGTTTTATATGACTATATATGTAAAAACGATCTGTTTCTTTTGGAAGAAGAAATATGTTATTATACTCTTGCGTGTAAATTATGTATAAAAGAAAACGATAATTTATTTTTTGATCACCAAAGTAATTTTATATTTTTAATTGATTATCTTGTGTGGTCATATGGATTACCATATGATGAGAATAACATATTAAGAAAGATTTTGAAAAAAAAAAATAATAATAATAATATTGATACAACAAACTATAAATATAAACCTAAAGATAAAAAAGAGTCTAATAATACTAATGTTAAGAGTGGATATGTTAGAGATGCTAGGGTTAGAGAACTAGCATTACAATTAGCAGATTTTCAATGTGAAATAAATAAGGAACACAATACATTTATTTCAAAAGCAACTTTGAAAAATTATGTTGAAAATCATCATCTTATTCCTATGAAGTACTATGATGAATTTAAGTATAGTATAGATAATGAAGCTGATATAGTTGCTTTATGTCCTAATTGTCATAGGCTTTTGCATTTAGGTAGATTTGAAGATAAAAAAGTATTGTTAGAAAAATTGTATTATAAACATATTGAAAGTTTAAAAAAAGCAGGAATAAAAATTACAATAAAAAGGTTATTAGAAATGTATGAGGATTAAAATTATTAAAATATTTTGATGTAAATAGCAGGAAAATATACCTTATTGTAGAATCTAAATATATAACGAGTGATAAATTGTCACTGGTTAATATATTGTGAGAGGGAATGATGTATTAATGGATATTAATATGAGTATAATGGAAGATTGTTTCAGAGAAAGTAATCAAGTGATTTTTGTTTCAAAAAAGAGTTTTCATAGTATTGAAGCTACTGAAGAAGAGCGAAAAGAATTACTAACTGTAAATAAATATATAGAATATAGTTCTAACACTTATGACCATGAGTTTAAAGCATATACAATTTATACAATTAAAGATAGAGCGGTAGACCAAAATAATAATTTGATACTGTTCTCTGAAATGGAGTATATAAATGAATGATAAAATTAAAGTGATTCTTTGTTATGATGATGAAAAAGAAGATAAAGAATTATTATTAAATCAAATGGAGTTAACGGCATTACTAAGTTGTGAAATAATAGGTTCAGAACATATGTATTATGATATAAAGAATAAGATATTTGAAGATTATGATGGTGGGTATTTACTTTATATTAAATTACAAAAATCGAAAATTATATAAAAGATATTTAGAGGACAACTCATTAGAGAAGTCCTTTTTATATGCAAAAAAATAAGAAGTACAACTCAGCACTCCTATTTTCCTTCTTTTTTAATCCACTTTATATCATAACCTATTATTTCAGCTATCTGTAAAACTTCAGAATATTTTAAGCTACCTTTTCTAATTTTATTACTTAAATTTTGAACAGAAGAATCAGTACCATTTATTTTATTTAATTCTGTATTCAAATCGGTGATACTCCACCCACTGCTTACAATATAAGCTTTAATTTCTTCTTTAAGTCCCATTTGTTTCACCTCTAAATAAATTATACTATTAGATTAAAAATTAATCAAATGAATTTATAATTAAAGCAATAAGTTTAAAAATAAATATTGACTTTTTAAATCTATAGATTTAAAATTAAATCATAAGGTAAAACAAACCAACAAAACCGTATAAAAATAATTAAAATTTTAGGAGGATGGTATTATGAAAAATGTACTAGTAAATGAAATGAATGGTATGGAAGTTGCAATGAGCTTAAGAAAGAAAATGACTTTGGAGGACAAATGGTTAGAATTTACTTGCTTTATAGTAAATACTATAGAAGAATTAGAATTTGGTTATACATTAGCTTATTCAAAATGGGAAGAGTACAAGAGCGGTGATTGTTTTGAAAAAGAAACCACATTGTACTCTGATGACGAGGATTCTTGCTGGAATAACTTGTGGAAAATTACAGGAGTAGCATTAGAAGATGATGAGTATGAGACACTACATAAAAGATTTAAAACCATTCATTATTGCGAGAATTATAATACTTTGGTGTTTGAACTAACTGATAATAGTAAATTTGTAGTATTTAGAATGTAAAGGGTGTTTTAGTTGTTTGTATATCAATTTTTGGACATCTAAATGGTGTCCAAGCGTAGGTACATAACCTATAACATTAAAAAAGGTGGACTATGTCTGCCTTATATTTGTCCACATAAAATCCTAATAAATCATAAATTTTATGTGGACAGGAATCTGTATAATGAGTAGTTCAAATGTGCCACTATAATATATAGTAGTGGCGATGTTGTATAACTAATGGTTCTACTTAATTAGGTGTTATGATTTTAACAAGGTTATGATATGACGGTGAGAAATATTTTCACAATATATCGTAAATTGATTATTAGCAATAGCAAAGAAATTTATTATAGGCATTAGGGGTTACCACCCCTAAGCCATGATATTATGGAATATCACAATGAAGAAAGGATGATTATTTATGAGACAAAGACAATTTATAATTAAAGATTATGGAGTAAAAAAAGAAGCAAAGGAAATTATGTTAACAGACAGTTTTGGAATGGAATTGTACTTACAATTCAAAGAAATAAAAGTAAAAAATAAGAAAACAAACATAGGGAATATTATTAAAATAATGTTACCAGCAGATGAAGAAAAAGCACTTGAAATATTACAAAATGGGTATATAGACGAGAGTGGAAAAAAATACATAGCACTTGCAACTACAACTGGATTTATGAAAAAAGAGGAACTAAGTGAAGGTCGTATGGCTAGAAAAGAAGGAACTTGCGAATATCTTTTTATAGATGAAGAAGACAAAGAATTTGTTGATTTATTTCATAAGGTTGTTAGCTGTGGCAAAATTCAAGAAAAGTTAAATACAACTGAAATGCAAATAAATAAAGATATTATTAGTAGAATCAGTTTAGCATTTAGCACTACTAATAAGATACCTTATTACTGGAAAGATAAAATAGCTATATTACCAGAAACAAGTTATAAATATGCTAGGGAATATGTAACCTTAGATAAAGAAGCTTTAAAAGATGGTCAAATAGAATTAAATGAACCTAAAGTTGAAAGTGTAAAACATACTGCATTTGATGGATTTGGATTAGCTTCGCCAGAATTTTGTGAAATGTTATCTGAAAAATATGGATATAAAATAGATTATTTTGGTCTAAGAATGTATCCAACAGCAACTAAGGGATTATGCGTTAGATTTCCATTTGTTCAGTATTTTGAAGATAATTTTAAGGAAAATAATGATGTATTTTGGAAAGATGAAAATGGAGATTTCATTACATTAGACAGATGGGGAAAAGAAGTTAATGTTTCTAAATGTAGTCTTATTCTTAATGAAACTCAATGTAAATGGGCTAAATGGTATTCAAGTATTGATGAAATATATAAAGCAATTGAAAAAGAAGAATACAAGACTTACAAAGATTTATTCTATAGTGTTTACATAGCTAGAGTAAATAAAGAAGAATTAGAGCAATATGCACGCATGAATTACCAGTTGCTTAACGTTACTAATATTACACCTTTAGAGATAGCTAATTTAACTGCATATGATGAACAAATGTATGCTTCTATGATTGCTGATAATAGTAAAGATAGGAATATAGATAGAATTAAAATCTTTATGGGAGATATGGCAAAAAATGATGATGAAGGATTAAGAGCATCAACAAAAGTTCAATATCTTATGCAACAAAATGACAGGTTTTATAAAACTAAATTTACTAAAGAAACTATTGCTAGAAATCTAGAAAAATATATTAATGAACTTGCAGGTGGTAAATTCTATGTCAAAGGTAATTATAAAACTTTAGCTTGTTGTCCTATTACATATTGTGAATGGATTATGACGGGAAATACTACAACAGATATAAAAGAAGGCTTACAAGAAAGACAATTCTATGTGTCAAATGAAAATGGGAAAAGAGTATTAGCTAGAAATCCACTTGCATCATTCCATGAACCACAAAAAATAGAATTAATTGAACATAGCAGCTTAAAAAAATATTTAGGTGAAAATTATAGTGGTGAAATTATATTTTTTAATATGCAAGATGATACAGCAAAAATGCTAAGTGGAGCTGATATGGATTTAGATGAAGGATTTTGTATAGAGAATGAGACTATTTATAATTCGATAATTCCTACAGTACCTTTTTTAAATGTAGATGATGGAGAACAAGGAGAAGAAAAGTTATTCACTTGGAACAATATGTATGAATCTATAATATTAAGTTCTGGAAATACTATAGGAAAAATAGCTTCATTAACTGCAAAGATCAATACTTATAATCAAGATTTAGGATTTATAAGAACTAAAGATAATAAAGTATTAACTGGTAGAGAATTATATAACAAAATGATGTATAAAAAAGAAAATCATTATGAAGAATTATTTAAAGAAGATTTTGAAAAAATAAGTAGAAATAAAGAAACTATAAAAAAGTATGGTGAAGAATTAAAGAATCCTGAGATATCCAAGGAAAGAATATCAATTTGTTATACGATGATAAAAGCTAGTAATAATACAATATCAGAGATTTATGACGATATGAATGATATTAAAATGAATGACTTTTTAGATAGACTTGATAAGTATATTGAAGATGGAAAGTTGATTGATGTTAGAAAATTATCAGAATTAGAAATAAAGGAATATTTAAATAAAAGATTTAATGAGAATTCTAAATACATTTATTATGCTTTATATCTTAACCAAAAAGCTATAGATTCAGTCAAAACATTAAATCCAGTTACTAAAGATGAAATTGAATTGTTAAAAGAATATTTTATTGAATATAAAAAAGATAAAGATGGAAATATTGTTATGATTGAGCAAAAGGACAAGGATGGCAATGTTAAAGTTGATAAAGATGGACAAGCCAAAATGAGAAAAGCTATATTGGTTAATAATCTTAAAAATTATCCATACTTTTTACAATTTACAAAGGATTATGTTAATGGATGGAAAGTTGAAAAATTAAATAGAAGTGCTTTAACAATTAATTCTAAAAATATAGAAGGTAGTTTACTTAAAAGAATACGTTACATTCAAGAAAAACTAGGTGATAATAATGAAGCAGTAATAGAAACGTTGAAGCCAAGCAAAGAAAAAGCAGATATAACTCTTAAAGCTAGAATAAGTAATATTTATAGGAGATACTGTTATGATGGTAAAGTCTCAAATAATACCAAAGATCAAAATAAATTGAATGATAGATGGAATGATTTTAATGAATATGCAGTGGAAGAACTTAAAGAATTTGAAAGTTCGAATTTTATTGAGGATAAGGCGTTGGTTTTAAAAGAATTGAATGTAAGTAGTAAATTTGCTATTAGACTATTTTTTGATGTATTAAAACATTATTTAGATTTGGAAAATAATAATGTATATTCTTTTAAGCAAGTAAATGAAAAAACTGATATTGAATTCATGCATAGATATTTTATTAAGAAACAGGATAAATGCAAAGATAATACTTTACATGAAGATTTTATACATGAAGTTAAAAATGAATTTAAAGTTAGAGTTGGATCATATACTGGTGTAACTATCACAGATGAAATGTATGTAAATAATAAGCATTTATATAGGTCTGTAGATAATACTGAAGTAGGATTCATTTTTAATGATTGCTATGAAAAGTTAAATTTAGCAGATGGACAAGTTTTAAAAGTAATTGAAAGTAATGTTGCTAAGAATGGAAAAAGTCTTACATTAATTGTTGCATAGATAGATAGGTATGGGGTCACTACCGTGCCCCTAACCTTGATATGATGGAAATACAATTATGAAAGGATGATAAATTATGGAAGAAAAATATTACAACATAGAAAAGAAATCACTTGCAACAGCTTTAAATTGGATGGGATTTAAATTTTATATATGGACAAGTAGAGAAGGCAAAACACTATATGGATTTGAGGATACAAACAAATTACATAGGGCATTAGAAGGATTGTTGGAATTAAGAAAACAAGTTAAGATTTTGTAAAATGAAAATTATCAATTTAGAAAGGATGGCAATAATAGATGGAAGAAAATGATGGTAGACTATGGCTTAATGAAGCTATGAAAGAATTTAACAAGAAATTAGATAGAAGTGTATTAAATATTATAAATGCACATGCAGGAAGTGGAAAGAGTAAATTTATTTTTGAAGAATTTCTAAGAGATTCAAAACAATATGTAAATGGATTATCTTACAATTATATTGATAATTTAGACAGGGTTTTATATGTTTGTGATACTACAATGTTAAAATCAAGTATATTGAAAGATACTGACGGAATTACAAAGGTTTTAGAAAAGAATGATCTTAAACAAGCTATGAAGGATAAATCATTAGAGGATATTGTCAATGGTGATGTAGGATATATAAAAGTAATTACATATAGTACATTGGGATTCCTGCTAAAAAATAAAGCAAGTAGAACAATAATATTGAAATATTACAATTGTATCATAATGGACGAAATACATAATTTAATTAAATATGCTTATAATTTTAAAAATGATAATTCATATAAAACAATAATTGAATGGTTGCCAACAATGTTATATGAAAGAAATTTATTAATAGTAGCTTTGACTGCTACACCGTATAATATGTATTATCCATTGCAAAAAACTAACATAATGTATAGAACTATATTTCATACTGATGAATTAAAAAAGATTAAAAAGAAAACAGATAAATGGCATGGAGTTTTTAAACATGCAATAAATTATATAAAAATATTAGGAATAAATTATAACTGGATGAAAGATAGAGATGAAAAAGTATTAATATATGTAAATACTATATCAGTTGCAAAGAAATATAAAACAATTTTAACAAATAGTGGATACAAAGTTGAATGGTTATGTAGTACAAACAATACCAAAGATGATAAGTTAATAATGAATGATAAACAATTGAGATTAAGAGAGTATTTATTAAATACTGGTCAATATCCTGACGAATTAGATGTATTAATTATCAATGGAGCATATGAAACGGGATGGAATTTATATGATAAAAAAGTCCAATGGGTATTAATTGACTCTACTAGATATGATACACAAATACAGGCACGTAATAGGGTTAGAAATAATATAGAAACATTATTAACAAAAGAATACATTGATGAAGATGGACAAATTATTGAATTTGACCAATATAAAAATACACATGAAACAGGAACATTTCTTGGATTGCCCAAACTGGTTCATATACTAAAAGAAGATGATAAGGAATATTTGGGAAAAAAATTAACAAAAGAAGATAAAGATTATTTAGTTAATAAATATTCTATAGTTCCTCATGATAAGAAAAAAGCAACTTGGCAAACATTTTTAAAAGAATTAGAAAAAAATGATTATATAGTTAAAACTAATTCACATGGTACTTATATTTATGATAAAGATAAAATAAATAATAATATAGAGGTGAAGAAAGTGAGCATGGGAGAAAAATTTATACAATGGATCGAAAACGAGTGGGACAAAAAAAGAATATCAATTCAGGACGTTAAAGACATTTTAGACATTGGAACAACTACATTTAATAAAATGGTTAAATCAGAATTTATTGTAAGTTATTTCAAATAACATAGATATAATATAGGAACTGTTAAAGGTGGAAATGTAAAATACCTTAAGAAATATTAAATTAATGATCTTTAAATACGTTTAAACCTAGTAATATCAATGGACACATGAAAATATACCTTCACTTGGTGCGGAAAAACGTTATGTCTATTATATATAGAGAAGTTAGTTTTGCTCATCAAGTGAATAGTTAAATGTGTTCTAGTTTAGTTATATCAACTGCTTGAAGGGTGTAAAGGGTTAGCTGGCTGAGAAAAGTTAAAAGTCAATCATGCCGTTTTTTCTTTTGCCCTAGTGGCTTTCTTTTTGTCGGCTAGGCTGTAAGAATATTGATTGTAGTTGGTGAACGTATGTGAACCTTACGGAAACCATATTGTTATAGGTTGGTGTTACAAAAAGAAAAGAACGTCTATAGTTTAGTAAATATATAAGTTGGATTAGATAGTAATAAATAATTATTATTTAATCCTTTTATTATTGAAATAATTAGAAAAGGAGACATCGTCATTACGCTTGCTACCGCTACGCTACCATTCCTCGCTCCTGTAATTGTGGAAGATAAAAATTAAAAATCTTCTAATTGGATAATTAAATAGGCAGTATAGCTGTCTAATTCCTTTCTTTTATATAATTTATTTTGTTTAAAGACAGATTACTTAATTGTAGTCTGTCTATTTAATTATCCAAAACCAAGTGATGATACTTGGAAAGTCTTTGTACGGTTACTCAATTAAAAAAATATTATATGGTTATGCCACCTAAAAGGCGAGAGGAGAATGTAAAATGAGTAAAAAAGTATTAACAAACAAAGAAATATTAGGAGCTATTCAAACTATATTAAATGATAGGGAAGAATGGGAACTTGAGAATGGCTGCTACATGTACAATCTGAAGAAACAAGAGGATAAGATTGTATTACAGATTTTTGAAGAAGAAATTGATGGTGTATATGATAGTTTATATGCAGAGTTTATTGCAGATGTATCAGATGATTCGGTTCAAATTATTAAAGGGTTAATTACTGATATTTATGAAAGCAACTTGAATTATAAACAACAATTTGCTAGACAGACACCAAGTTTCTATAAGAGGAAAATCAAGAGCATTGCAAACTGGACTAATAAAAATAAAATGGACAAAGTTCAGGAACTAACAAAGCAGTTAACTGAAAGATTTGTTGAAGATAGAATAGTTTTAAATGATATTACTAATCTAAAAGATATTGTTAGAGATTTATATAATTGCTTATCTCAAATCGACAGTTCATGGAAACAAAAAGAAATTAGAGATAAATTACTTAAAAGATGTAAAGAACTGAATATACAAAATGTTGGATGTTCATATATTGAAAATGAAATAATAGCTTATAGGCATGCAGATGATAGTACAATTATTTCTAAAGCTAGAATTGTTATAGATAGAGCTTATTGCAACATTAATAATTCTATAAATGAACTTATAAACCAATTAAGAAAGGTGGCTTAATAATGTTAGAAGATTTAGTAGCAGTTACAGGAACTTTAAATAGAGCACATAGAATTAGTGGAGTTGGTAAAAGAAAGATACTTAGAGAATCTTTTGGATTAAGGGACAAAGAAAAATGTTGGGAATTTTATAACAATGTACACAATATGATGGTTGGAATTAATATAAAAGATTTCCTTAATATATATCCAATTAAGAAAAAATATGATGGAGATAAATATGAAATGAAAGATTACTATAGTAGCAAACAATATATTGATACATTATTGAGTGTTACAGATACATTCAATGAAGATAATATAGCAGAATTTCTTATGGAAACACAATTAGATGAAGTGCTATTTGAACAAGCAGCAATATCTATGATGATGGGAGTTAGTTATCAATATGAAAAATTAAATGGTGTAAGTCCGTTGGATATGTTCTTTAATTATGGTGCTAGGAGCAATAATAAAGAAACTAATTATTTAAAAGTAGTAAATTAAGGTAGTCATAATTTTGGCTACCTTATATTTATATATTTTTTAAAAACGAAAGTTTATAAGTATTCACCTAATTATAACATTAGGAGCAAAACAGTGCAATATAAAAATAAATTATAAATTGAAAGCGAGGAAATTATTATGCCAAAAGCAAAGTATTTAGGAGATAACAAAAATGTAAATTTATCAAAACAGGTTGTATATTCTATATGGGTAAATGAAGGAGAACTTGATTATATCTATATTGGTAGTGGGACATATAGTCGCTGTAATGGAAATTTATCTAAACTAAGACGTAATGTACATGATACTCCATTATTACAGGATGCTTATAATAGAAATAAAAATTATAAGATAGAATTATTAGCATTTAATTTAGAATCGGATAATGAAGCTAGAGCAATAGAGGATGAATATATTAAGCATTTTGAGAGATTAGATGGGGTTACAATTTGCAATGTTAGAGGTGCTTCAAACGGATGTACTAGTGAAAATTATAATAGATATAAAAGATTAACTAAAGATAAAGTAATAGAAATAAAGGAGAGATTACAGGATTATAGTAATAAGCAATTAGCAGATATGTATAATTGTTCGAGTAAAGCAATAAGTGATATTAGACGTGGTATTAGGTGGACTAAAGTTACAGTTGAAAGTGAGGTAATAAAATAATGAATATGGTTAAAGATGTAACAGATATTATATTATTAATAATAAACGCTGGAATTATAGGATATTTAATTAATGAATGCATAGAAACTAAGAGAAAACATGACAGGGAAAAGCTTTTATGTGAATGTAAAGAATTATGTAAAAGTGCAAAACAGGATATCGCTGAAATACTCAAGATTTGTGAAGATATGAGAAATATTATTAATAATGTTGGTGATAATGATGGGAAAATACAACAATAAAAAAACATACATAGGAAACATAAAATTTGATTCTCAACTAGAAGCTGAATACTATACTTACTTACAAGAAAATAGAGATAAATTAGGTATTTGCGAAATTGAATTGCAAGTACCTTTTTTATTGATCAATACTATTAGATACAATGGACATACATATTCTAAAATACAGTACAAATCTGACTTTAAAGTTACTTATATTAATGGGGGAATTGAAGTATTAGACACTAAAGGTGTTGAGACTTCTGTGTTTAAATTAAAGAGAAGATTATTATTAGAAAGATATCCTAATATAAATTTTTATTGTGTTAAAAAAGTTAAAGGCCAATGGATTAAATATTAAGTATAATAATTTGCTAATATGCGTAAAATAATAAAAGTATATTTTTATATAAAGGAATAAAAATCATGTATGAAGGTTATAAGGAATGGATTGCAACTTATGATAAAAAAGCATTGAAAATATTAGCAGATATAAAATTAACTCAAGAAGAGAAAAATGAATTAAAAATGTGCATGAATGAAATTGGTTCATATTTAAAGGATGTATTTGAAGATATATATAAATTATATATAAGTGGAATGTCAGCAAGACAAATATCAGAATATTATAATAAAGGTTATGGTCGTATCAATTTATTACTTAGAACGTTAGGAATTCAAAGAAGTAGAAAAGATGCATTAATTATTTCTGCCAGTCAGAGAGATTATTCTAAAATTAGAAAAAAGTTTAAAAAAACTATAAAAGAACGATATATTAAAACTCAATTATTTGGAAGTGAAATAGAAAATTTAATTAGAGTTGAGATAAATGAATATTTGAATAATTTATTAAATGATGAATATGAGATTATTGTTGGAATTAATACAGTTTTAAGTGCAGGGGAATTAGATATTCCTATTATCGTAATAAAGTCAAAAAATATTTACAAATTAGGAATAGAAGTTGATAATGATTATATTCATAAAAATAGAAAGCAAAGGAATAAATTGAAAATATCAAATCTCAAAAAAATGGGATATTATGTTTATAAATTAAATACTAATGCAACTTTATGTAAGGATGGACATATAGAACATTATAATCAATTACAAGATGACATTAAAATTATATGTAATGAAATAGTAGCAGATATAAAAAAAATAAACAATCTGTAGAATATTATAAAAAATTATTTACATTTCTAGATAAATCGTGCTTTTTAAGAAATATAAGTGATATATTTAAGTAATAGGCAGGAATTTGCCATTGTTCCATAGAATATTGTATTTTATGGAAGGTGGTGAGGTAATGAAGGTTGACACTTTAAAGCTTAGAATAGAAACAATAAAAAATGCAAAAACTGCTGCAAAAGATATATGTAGAGAATATGGTCAGCATTTTAGTGATTCAGGTATTCAGTATGATGATACATATATTATTGTAACTATATTAGGAAAAGCAATACAAATACCTTATTATTATATTAACTATGGAGAGCAAGTAGATGTATTTGAGCAAATATATGAAAGCGTAGAAGTTGACTCTCTTAGTATTGAAAAAGTCAAAGAAATAATAATTGAAGAATTTACATTTGAATGCAAATTAAAAAATGAATAGTAATTTAGAACTCTATTAACTTAGGGTTCTTTTATTATTCTTAAAATGTATTGCTTTACAAAATGTTTGTCGAAAATTAAATGGATAATTAGCATTAAAATATGTAGAATATAGCAAAAAAATATGTTATTATAAAATAAAGCAAAAGATATTAAATAAAAATACATACAAGATGTCGAATAATATACAAAAGATAAAAAGATTATAATTATAATAGTGACATATAATATAAAAAGGTGAGGTACATCTTTTTTATTAATTATAGATATGTTCATATAAAATGCAGTCATTAACTTGGCTGCATTTTATTATTTGGGATATTAAGAACTCTAGGAAATAGGGTTCTTTTATTATGTTATTTTGTAAGATTTAAGAATTTTATTTAAACTTATAAAGGAATTCACCACATTTTCGTAGAATATTGTATTTTATGGAAAGGTGGAAGAAAAAATGTCAAAAAAGAAATTACAAATATTTATCTCATCAACATATACGGATTTAAAAGAAGAAAGACAAGCATCCGTAGAAGCTATTTTGGGTTCAAGACACATACCTGCCGGAATGGAGTTATTTAAAGCTGGTAATACGTCACAGTTAGAAACAATAAAGAAATGGATTAATGAATCAGATTTATATATGTTGATCTTAGGTGGTAGATATGGAAGCATAGAACCAGAAACAGAAAAAAGCTATACTCAACTTGAATATGAATATGCAATAGAACATAAGATACCAGTGTTTGCAGTTGTATTGAGTGACTCATATTTGCATAAAAAAGCCTCAGAAGGTTCTGAAATATTTGAAAAAGAAAACCAAGAAAAATATAATGAATTTAAAGAATTTGTTATGAGTAAAATAATAAAAATTGTAGATGATTGTAAGGATATACAAATAGCAATAAAGGATTCAATTTCTGAGTTGGAAGAGGAATACAATTTAGTTGGATGGGTAAGAGGTTCTGAAATAGAAGATTCAACAAAAATAATTAAAAAGAATAATAAATTATTAGTTGAAAATGAAAAATTAAGAAGTCAGATGCAAAAAATTAAAGAAGAAGACAAAATAGGAAAGTATAGTTATGTAGAATTAAAAAAGGTATTAGGTAAAAAAACTACTGAGATTCCAGGAAAATTTTACAAAGAGAACAAAGATTGGAATACTAATTACTTGGAGTTATTTATTTTATATAGAGACGATTTCATTACAGGAATCACTAATTCTCAAGGTTCTAGTGAACTGCAATGTTATATTTTTTATAATATATGCCCAGTTTTAATTTCATTTGGTCTACTAGAAATAAATAAAGTTACTGGAGCTAAATATAGAAGAATTGAGATGTCAAAAGCAGGATTAGATTTTTCTGCAAAATTAGAACTAGAAATAAATAAATAATATTCTTAGGAACTCTATTAATTTAGAGTTCTTTTTTCTAATACAATTATTGTAGAATGTCATAAAAAATGGTATTATTATATGATATTCTACAATAATTGTATTAGGGGTGAATGGTTATTGTTAAAAGATGAATTATTTTTAAAGAGAGATAATGATAAGAAGAATGATATAAAAATCTGTAAAAATTATAATTTTTTGAAATATTCTAATGATATAGCCGAATTACAGAAATTAAAGTATAAATGCATATTTAAAGCAAAAAAATTAAGAGATTGGAGCACTTTATCAGGTGCAATTGTCTTAATAAGTACTGTGTTAATTGCATTAATAACAATGATGTATTCAGTACTTAATACTATGAGTAGTGATGGACAGAAAGAAATTCAATCAATATCAGCCAATATTATTAATACGAAAATTGCAGAAATAAATAACAAAGAGGGCAATGACATAGACGAAACAAAAAAAGAAGTTTTAGAAACTATAAAATCAGAAAAAGATAATGTATTAGAAATAATTAAAAAGAATACAGATTTTATTGGCTACTTGAGTAAAATTATTTTTGTAGTAATAATTTCAATAATTATATTTTATGCAAGTTTAGTACGAGTGATAAGTCATAAAGCTTCAGATTATGAAACATTAGTTATTATGATTGAAGAAAGAATAAAAGAAATAAAACAAGAAGATCATGAAAAAATAATAATTTAATCTAATAAATAAATGAAAATAATACATTTATATTTGTTTAAGAGTACAGAAATATACTCTTTTATTATGTCAAGATAGACTTAAGATGGGTTTATTTTCGCATCCTTTATTATGAATTGTAATATTAAATTATTATCTGAGGAGTCATCGTCATTATTATCTAAAGAGCTTAAGCCTAAGAACAATGTAATAAGTGGTAGAGAAACTAACTATTATTTCTAGATAAATTATATACAGAATAAGTTATAAAATATTATATAATATGGTAATAAATACTTGAAAATATCAATTAAAAGGTGTAAAATAATTTTGAGGTGATTGAATGATAATATATTTTGGATTGGGTTTGCTTCTAGCAATGTTAGCATTAAAATTACTTAAAGGAATTGTATTTATTATTGGAATGGTAATTCTATTAGCAATAGTAGTTAGTGTAATTACTTCTATTGCATTTAAAGTTGCTATTGGAATTGGAATAATTATGGCAATAATGCATATAACAACTAAGAAGATTAAAAGAGATTAGATTAAGTTCTAGTCTCTTTTTATTTAGGAGGAGATTATGGGTTTAAAGAAGTGTTGTCCGAGATGCAATAAGAATATTATTGATTATTCTGTTAAATACTGTGACGAATGCAGTAAGAAAGTTGCGAAGGATAAGAAAGAAAATGATAAACAATATAATAAGTATGTTCGGCAAGTAAGGGACAAGCAGTATACAGATTTCTATGTGAGTAAGGAATGGAAGATTGTTTCTAATATTGTTAAGCATAAATACAAAGGGTTATGTATAATGTGCCAACTTCAAGACGATAGAGTAAATCCATATGATGTGATTCATCATGTACTTGAATTGAAAACTAATGAAGGTTGGGAACATAGATTTGATGTTGACGAAGGATTAGTTCCGTTATGTCATGCACATCACAATTTGTTACATGGCAATTATAATGATGAAAAGATTAAGATGTTAAGAGAATTAATAAAAGAATATAAGAAAATTTATGAGAGCATGTAGCTGATATTAATTATTAGTTATGTGCTTTTATTGTGTAAAAAACTATGGGGTAGGGGGTACGAAAATGTTTTGACCATGACTCAGAATGTCGTTGGCCCAATACCGAAAAATTTATTTTGTTGTTAAAAGTAAAAAGTTGGACAAAAATTACAAATTTAAAGAATAGGGGGTGAACTAAATGCCATCAACACAAGAATATAATACAAAGTACAAAAAGGAACATAGAGCATTCCAAAATGGTGATAGAGAAGATTTGCTTGAAGAAAAATTTCAAATAAAATTCAATTCTAAAAATATAAGCATATCACAATTCAAGAAGCACTATAAAGAAAAAATTGAAAACAAAGAACAAGAGTTTATTTTTAATAATTGCATAACATTAATTGATCTTATATTAAGCGATAAAAGTTGTTTGGAATCTGAGGGAGCATATGTTAAAAATGTGACTGGAACATTAAAGGTAAATCCTGCAACAAAAGAGCTAAGAGAAAATTTAAAGGCATTTAATAGCCAATTAGCTTTGTTACATACATTGTTAAATACTGATAAAGAGGAAGATTTAGATGGATGGTTAAATGGATAGTGCAGAAATAAAATCTATTATTGACAGTCAGATCATTTCCAACTTGGATTGTGCAATAGAACAACAATGTAAAAAGTGGGATTGTGAAAAATATTATTTTGATAAAGAAGAAGCATTGAGATTTTATAAGTTTACCCAGAAGCTAAAACTTGATAAAGGAAAAAAAGGTGCAAAGATTCAATTATTAAAATTTCAATTTAATATATGTACAGATATTTTGTGTGTCAAACGTAAATCAGATAATCTCAGAAAAGTAAGAGAGGCTCATATAAACATCCCTCGTAAGAACGGGAAAAGTTTTATAATCGGATTAATAATTGCTTATATGTATTTCTTTAGAACAGAGTATGGTGCTGAATATATAATTACTGCAAATACAACTAAACAAGCTGCTTTATTATTTAACACTATTAAGCATTTTATAACTAATAGCCCACTAAAAAAGAGATGTAAAATTACAGACTCCCAAAAAATAATTTATAGAAAAGATGAAAATAGTTATTTGAGAGTATTAAGTTGTGATGGCTCTAATGCAGATTCGTTCGCAGATTTGGTATTTTGTCAGGATGAAATACATGAATTAAAGAATACATTAATTTATGATAAGTTGAAAACAGGACAAGGTATATTTGATGAACCGCTTGGAATTACAATCACTACAGCTTCAAGTGGAACAGATCCTTTAAATTTGGAAATGGAACTATATAAATATTCAAAGAGTTTACAAAAAGGTGAATTTGAAGATGATAGTTTCTATAGTGCAATTTTTGAAGCCGATGAAGGCTGTGACATAATGGATATAAGCCAATGGTTTAAAAGTAATCCTGCACTTGGACATTTTAGAAAATTAGAGGATTTGGAAAATCTAGCTAAAAGGGCAACACAATTAAAAACAAGAGAAGCGAGTTTTAGAAGATTCTTTTTAAATCAGCATGTTAGCATGATACAAGAAAATGCAATAAACATGATTTTATGGAATAAATGTTTAAAAAAAATAAATATTGAAGATTTACAAGGATTACTTTGTGTTGGTGCATTAGATGTAGGTGGAACTAATGACTTATCTGCTTATGTTAAAGTATTTTATAATGATGAAATTGATAAATATATTGTTTATCCATATCTGTTTACACCGAAAGATACAATCACAGATAGAGAAGAAAGAGATAAAGTACCTTATCAACGCTGGGTAAATGATAAACATATTATTGCACTTGAAGGAACTTCAATTAATACAAAGCATTTAACAGATTTTATTAATTTAGATGCGGGTAAATATAAAGAAATATGTTTTGATGACTGGGGGGCATACGAAATTAAACATGCTTTAGCAGAAAATTTTGATATGATCGATACTAGACAAGGATTTAGGACATTTACCCCAGCAATAAGAGGTTTTGAAAATTTACTTATTGCTGAAAAATTGATAATACATGATAATCCATGCTTTAATTGGATGGCACAAAATGTAACAGCCGTAACTGATGATGCTGATAATATTAAATATAGTAAAAAACGTAGCAAAAATAAAATTGATGGAATTGTGGCTATGATAATGGCTTTTAGTAGGATAATTCCATTAGTGAATGAACCTAAACCAGTGGAATTAACCGCAGATTACATAAAATCATTCTATGCAAGGTAAAGAGGGTGGTGAAGATGAGCAAAATTAATAAGAAAATAAGCAGTTTTAAAACTAAAATAAAACAATTTATAAGTAATAATGATGTTGAATTAAGTATCTTTGGTGGATGCTTTTTTATTTTATACGGAACTTTTTTAATAAATTACATAGCATTTCTATATGTTTTAGGACTTATGTTGTTTAGTTTGGGAGTATTTTTATTGAAATTTCCTAATAAAAAGTAGTTATTTTATCTTGGAAGGGGGTGAATTTTAATAAATGTTTCTAAAAAATAGATATAAAGCACAAAATTCTAGTCCTATAAGTGGAATTAGTTTAAATAATCCAGATATATTAAGTATATTTGGTATAAATGCAGATGATGATAATACCAATAGAAATGAATTTGGAGAGGTGATATATTTCATTTGTCTTAATCATATGATACAAACAATGGCTAAAATGACGAGGGTACTATATCAAGAATCCGACAAAGGCAAAGAAGTTATTAGGGATACACCTTGGAAAAATGTACTTAATAGAGAGCCTAATCCAATTTATACTGCATCAACTTTATGGTCAAGTGTGGAATTAAACAGATTACATCATGGAAACGCATATGTATACATAGAAAATAAGGGTAGGAATAATTACTTATGGGTGTTGCCAAGTTCCGAGGTACAGATATATATAGATGATGCTGGGATTTTTGATTATGGGGTAGGCAGTAAATGCACATCTAAGCTGAATCCTATTTGGTATGTGTGGAATGATCATAGGTCAGGTAAGATGTATAGTTTTAATGCAAATGAAATTCTACATTATAAGACTCATGTGTCACTTGATGGTTTGAGTGGGTTAAGTGTAAAAGATATTTTATACCAGCAATTGAAAAGTTTAAAGTATAGCGAGAGTTATCAGTACAGTTTATTTAAAAATAATTTATTTGGTGGAAAAATAATTTTGCAATATACAGGAGATTTGAATAAGGCGAACAAAGATACTCTTATTAGTGAAGTTGAGCGTTATGCGAATAGTGTTGGTTCAGGAAAATTTTTACCTTTACCATTGAATATTGAAGCTAAAAGCATGGACATGAAGCTCACAGATGCAGACTTCGTTGAACTAAATAAGTTATCAGCTTTACAAATAGCAGCTTGTTTTGGAATTAAACCTAATGTTTTGAATAACTATGATAAATCAAGTTATACAAATTCTGAAACTCAGCAATTGGATTTCTATGTAAATAGTTTGCAACCAATATTCAAGATGTATTCTGATGAAGATACTAGAAAGTTATTAAGTTCTAAGCAAAAACAATCTCAGTATTTTGAGATAGATAAAAATATTTTATTTGAGTTAAATAAGCAAACCCAAATGGATATTTTAGCTAAAGGAATAAATAACTTTATGATGACTGCAAATGAAGCGAGAGAACAACTTGGATTGCCTTATATTGATGATCCTAATGCGGATAAATTATTCGGTAATGGTAATTTGATTGCAATTGATGTGGCTGGTCAAGGTGCTAATTATAAAGATGTTAGTAAAGATAATACTGATACATTAGAAGGGGGTGCAGATAATGGAGAACAACAAAGTTAAATTCTATGAGTTTAAAAATAAAACAAATGATTCCGTAGATTTATATGTATATGGTGATATTGTAAGTGGAAGCTTAAAATGGGATGATACAGATGTAACTATTAGTGATTTTAGAGAACAATTAAACAGTTTAGATAATGCTAAAACATTAAATATGTATGTGTCTAGTTGTGGAGGAGATGTTTTCACAACTCAAGCTATGGTTAGTAATCTTAAAAGATGTAAAGATAATGGAGTTACTATTAATGCATATTTAGACGGAATTTCTGCTAGTTGTGCAAGTTGGTTAAGTTTAGTGGCTAATAATGTTTATGCTTATCAAAACTCAATATTAATGATTCATAAGCCAATGACATCATGCTGCTGTTGTAACGCTGATGATATGAAAAAACAAATTGATACATTGGATACAATTGAAGATAATGTTATAATTCCAATTTATATGGATAAAGCTAAAGATACATTAACTGAGGATAAGCTTAAAGATATGCTTAGTCAGGAAACTTGGTTAGGTTCTGAGGATATGGTTAATTACTTTGATATTACTTTGTTAGATGGAGAAAAAACAATTTCTAATAATGTTAATATGGATTTAGTTAATAAGTATAAGAATGCTCCAAAGGATATTTTAAATAAACTAAGTAAACAAATAGGTGAAGAAACACCACCTATTACTAAAGAACAAAATATTGAAGATAAAATAGGAGACTCTATTGATAATATTGATATAGAACTCTTAAATATTCAACTTGACTTACTGAAAAAGTAGGTCTTTTTTAATGCACAAAAATAATAAATAAAAATTTTTATTAAGGAAAGAGGTAATAAATTATGTTAAAAAGTACAGAAATTTTAAATACAATAAACACAAAAATGGAGACTATTAAGAACTTACAAGGTGAAGAAAAGAAAGCAGTATTTGAGGAAATTAAGAACTTAAAGGTTGACTATGAAATGGAATTAGAATTAGAAAACATAGAAAAAGAAACTTTTGAAAATAAAGTTAATAAAGGTGAAGCACAACAAATTGAAAATAAAGAACAAAAGAAACCTGAAAAGGTAAATATTAAAAATGCTTTTGCTAAAGTAGTAGCTGGTAAGGAAACAACATCAGAAGAAAGAGCAGTAATTAAAAATATTGTAATCGAAGGAGACCCAACAAAAGGTGGAGTAGCAATTCCAGCAGATGTATCAACAGATATAAAAACATATCAAGATACTACTAGAAATTTTGATATTAGACCGTACATAACAGTAGAGCCAGTAACAACATTAACTGGTAGCAGACCATATTCAACAAATCAACCAGAGGCTTCAGGATTCGCTCCAGTAGATGAATCAAAAGCTATTCAGGAAATGTACGAACCAACATTTGATAAACTAGCGTATACAATTCAAAAATATGCTGGATATATTCCAGTTTCAAATGAATTATTAAGTGATTCTACTTATGGAATATACAATTATTTAGTTAAATGGCTTGGAGAAGGTGAACTTAATACTTATGCATATCAAGTTTTCAATGGCGTTGGAACTAAATCTGCACAAGGACTATTAACAGAAGTTGCTAAGGGCGCTACAGGAATATTAAAAGATAGAATAACAAAAATGACTACAGCACCAGGAGTTGATGATTTTAAGTCTATATTTAATGTAGATTTAGAAACAGTAAGTGGAGATAATATTGTAATTTTCACTAATGCTGATGGATACCAATATCTTGATACTTTAAAAGATGCTACAAAGCGATACTATATGCAACCAGATCCAACAAAAGCTAGTGGATATGCTTTCTTAGGAAAAGAAATAGTAAAAGTTCCAAAGAAATTCTTACCAACTGATGCTACAGACGGTATTCCTTATATTATCGGAGATTTAAAACAGCTTTATACTCTTTATGATAGGCAAGCTATGTCTGTACAATCTACTAATGTTGGTGGAGATGCATGGAGAACAGATACTTCTGAATTAAAGGGTATCTTCAGATTTGATGGTAAGATTATGCCTGCTAATATTGAAGCTGTAAAAGTTCTTTATGCTAAATTTTAGTTAATTGAGGGTGGAGTTTATCTCCATCTTTAATTTTGCAGAAAGTTGGTGAATTTATGATAATAACAACAGAAGAAGCAAAACAATATTTAAAAATAGATAATGATGATGAAGATTCAGATATACAAAGTTTAATAGATGGGGCTGAGTTATATCTATATAATGCTACTGGAAAGACGTTTGATAATACTAATCCATTAGCAAAGCTTTATTGTAGAATTTTAGTTACAGAGTGGTATGAAAACCGCAGTCTTATGGAAGAGTATAAAACAAGTGGAAAAGTAAGATTTACATTACAAAGTATAATGTTGCAATTACAATATTGTTAAGGTGGTGTAATGTGAAAAGTGGAGATTTAAAAGAAAGAATAATAATAAGTAAATATCTTGGAGAAATACAAAATGATAATGGTTTTGATGAACCTCAATGGGATGATACTTATTATTCTTGTTGGTGTAAATTTATACAAGTTAGTGGTAAAGAGTTTATATCAGCAAAAGCCAACAATTCTGAGAATATAGTTACTTTTACAGTTAGATATTGTAATAAGACAAAAGTGTTACTAGAAGTAGGGGAAACCAAAAAATATAAAGTAATCTATAAAGGTAATGATTATAGTATTGAATTCTGTTCTGATTATAAAGATATGCACCAATGGATTGATATAAAAGCAGAGGTGATTAAGTAATGAGTAGCATTGAATTAACTGGATTTGATGAATTAGAGGAGCTTATGCAAGGTATGACTTTAACTGAAGCTGAAGAAAAAAAGGCAATGAAATCGGCTATAGATGTAATTTATAACGAAATTAAAAGTAACACACCTGTTGGAGAAACTGGAGATATGAAAAAGCAAATTAAAGAAAAAGTTAGTAAAGATGATTTTTCGATAACTGGACAAGTTATTATGGGTGCTTTTTATACTGGATTTGAGGAATTCGGAACATCTCAGCAGAAGCATCATGTTGGATTTTTTGAACGTTCTGTAAATAGTTCACAAGATGAAGCTCTAGATGTATTGGCAAAAGGATTGTTAAAGTAGAGGTGATGTGATGGTTAATATTAAAAAATTAGTAAAGGATACATTATCTAATACTGAAATATTAAGTTTAACAGCGGATAAGAAAGTATATTTCTTACATGCAAATAGCCCTAATACACCATATATTGAGTATGAAATTTACGATGAAAATGGTGAGGAATGGGCAGAAAATAAAGAAATTGCAACAAATTATTATGTTCAAGTAGATATATTTAGTAAAACAGATTATACAGATTTAGAAAACCAAATTAAAGAAATACTGACAAACGCTGGTTTTAATAGGAGTATGAGTGCCGATTTATATGAAAATGACACACAACTTTCTCATAAAGCCATGCGTTTTTTAGTTACACTAGAAAATTAAAAAGAAAGAGAGTGATAAATAATATGAGTATTATAGGTTTAGAAAAATTGTACTATGCAAAAATTACAAAGGATGATTCTACAGGTTTAACATTTGATACACCAAAATATTTAGCAGGTGTTAAAGAAATTAAGATTTCTCCAAAATCAAATACCGAAAAATTATATGCAGAAAATAAATTATGGGATCAAGCAACAACACTAGAAGATGTTGAGGTAACTGTTGACTTAGTAGATTTAACAAATGCAGAATTAGCAGATTTATTAGGACAAACAGTAGCAGCAGAGGGCGGAGTTTTTGCAACTAGTAATGATGTTGCTCCATATGTAGCGCTTTTATACAAGGCGAGTAAATCTAATGGAAAGGCAAGGTTTGGAATTCTTTATAAAGGGAAAATGGAATTACCAGATGATTCGGCTAAAGGCCAAGAAGGAAAGGTAGATTTCCAAACACCTGAAATGAAAGCTACATTCCAATCAACAATTTTTAATTCTATGTGGAAATATAATGTCGATGAAGATGACCCAGATTGTCCAACAGATATTAATACTTCTTTCTTTGCAGGAGTTATTATGCCTACTAAGAAAGTTACAACAACAGAAGCATAATTATAGTTATAGGCTCTTGATTAACTTAATAAATTGAGAGCCTATAAATTTAATAGAATAGGAGTGGATTTATAAATGATTTTACAAGATAAAACTAGAAAATTAATAATTAAAGAATCAATCGATGGAAAAGAAATTGAAAAAGAGTATAGCTTTAAAATGGTAAATAGAACTGTATTAAAGATAGATAAGAAGTATGGTAATTATGGAACTATTCTAAATGGTATTATGCAAGGTGTAGAGTTTATGACAAATGCTTTGAAATTACTAAGTTGTAGTTGTTTAGAAAAAGATTTTGAAGTGGAAGAATTAGCAGATTTATTAACACCGAAACAACTTAATAATGAAATACCAAACTTTGTAACAAATCTGTATTTTGATTATATGGGAATAAATGATACCCAAAATGATAAAGAGACTAAAAAAAATAAAAGTAAAACTGAAAAAAACTAGATGACCAGTCAGATTTTTTGAATTTTGACTGGCTTTTTTATATTAGTAAAGTGCATTTAAATTACACTAGAGAAGAATTTTTATGCTTAACTCATGAGGAAATAGCTAGATTATGGAAACAACATGCTAAGTTTAATGGATGGGAAATCAAAGAAGATAATGATGAAAATAATTCTAACAGAGCAGAAAAAAGAGTTTATATAGATGAAATACCATTCTTATAGGAAGGGGGTAAATATAATTGAGTGATTTAGAGAAACGAATAACCGCTAAAATGGTTTTAGATGATACTGGTTATAATACTAGCATTAAAGGCATTAATAGTAGTTTAAAAGAAGTACAAAGTGAATTTAAGTTAGCTAGTGAAGGGTTAAAGACTTTTGGAAATACAAGCGATAAAATAAAATCAGCTCAGGATGCATTGGCGAAACAATTAGATTTACAATCTAAAAAAGTTGATACATATCGAGAAGCAATGGAAAAAGCTAGTCAAAAGATGAATGAAAATGTAACTGAAAGAGATAAGTTAAAAACTGCGTTAGATATCGAAAAGGCTAAACTTGATTCAGCGATACAATTATATGGCAAAGAAAGTCAAGTTGTAACGGAATTAAAAGGCAAAATTGACTTATTGACTCAAGAATACAACAAAGCAGATAAAGCTGTTGAAAGTAATGCAAAACAGGTTCAGAGTTATCAAACTAACATGAATAAAGCTAGCACAGAGATGGTTAAAACACAAGCTGAATTAAATAAAATAAATACTGAGCTAGATAAAAGCAATAATAAATGGATAGCATCAGGTAAATCACTTGAAAGTACTTCGAAATCTTTAAATACTGTTGGAAGTGGTTTATCTAGTGCTGGTGGTAAGGTTCTAACTTTTACTGCACCACTTATAGCAGGACTCGGAGTTGCGACAAAAGAAGCAACATCTTTTGAACATCAAATGGCGGATATTTCTAAAGAAATTGAGGCAAAAGGTGAAGATGTAGGTTCTACAATGTCAAAAATGTCTGATAAATCTATGCAATGGTCTCAAGACTTTGGACAATCTACTGATAAAATAAACGAAGGATTATTAACATTAGTTAAAGATGGATATTCTGGTGCAGAATCTATAGATATAATGGACACATCTTTATATACTGCTCGTGGTGCAAACGAAGATTTAGCAACTGTAGTAGATCAGTTAGGTTCTTCTCTCGAAGCATATGGAATGAAAACGGAGAATGCAACAACAACTACCGCTAACATGGCAAAAATGGCTGATAGTTTTGCATACATATCAAACCATACTAAAGCTAGTATAACATCACTTGGTGAGGGATTTAGTATCGTTGGAGCTACTGCTAATGCATTAAAACAACCTATGACTCAAGTTGCTGGTGCTATTGGTATATTGCAATCTAATGGTATTGAAGCTAGTACTGCTGCAACATCATTACAGGCAGGTCTTGTTAACTTAACAAAGCCAACAACAAAAATGCAAAAAGCTTTGGATCAAATGAAATTCTCAGCCTTTGATTCTAGTGGACAAATGAAAGATTTAGCTACAATCATTACTGAAATGGAAAGTAAAATGACAGGCTGGACTGATAAACAAAAAGAAGCAGCACTCGCAACTATCTTCGGTAAAGAATCTCTAGCATCTTGGGGAGTATTAATGCACAAAGGTGGAGATTATCTAAAAGATTTATCAACTAATGCAGACAATGCTACAGGAGAAGTAAAGCATTTATCAGATTCCATGAAAGATACACCTGCTAATAAATTTAAAGAATTAGAAGAAAGTGTTCATAGTCTTGGAGTAGCTTTTGGTAAAGATGTATTACCAACCATTACGCCTCTTATTAATGAAACAACTGAACTTGTTAAATGGTTTGGAAGTTTAGATGATGGGACTAAAAAAGCAATTATAAGTGTTACAGGTATATCACTTGCTTTAGGTGGAACATTAAAGGTTGTTGGTGGTGTTATAGGCGGAATAGGTAGCGTAGTTGGAGCAGTTGGTAAATTAAGTACTGCATTTGGAACAGCAACAGTAGCAACAGAAAGTGTTGCAGAAGCTGGAGCAGTTGCAGGAGGAATTGGTGGTGCAACTGGTCTTGGAGCATTAGCTACTGGATTAGGTGGTGCAGTTGTTGCGGCGGCTCCATTTATAGCAGTGGCTGGTGCTGTAGCTTTAGCTGGATATGGAATATATAAAGGAATGACACAAGAAGTTGTGCCTTCGGTTGATTTATTTGCTGATAAAGTGGAGACAACAAGTGAAACAGTTCAAACTGAATATGGAGCTATGACAACAAATGTTGTAACTGGAACTACTAAAATAAGTGATGCAACCAAACAAGCAGTGCAGGGATATTTTGATATGGATCAAGATGCTAAAAAATATTTACAAGATTTATATATTAATAATCAAACTATCACAGGTCAAATTGTAACGGATTCTAAAACTAAATTTGATAACATGACTCAGAATGTTGTACAAGGGTATGAAAAGCAAAAAAATGATAGTATAACAAAGTTACAAGAATTATTTACTAAGCAAAAAGATCTTACATCTCAAGAGCAGGCAGATATTATTCAGAAAACCACTACTTATTATACTAATCAAGAAACTCAAACTCAAACATATGAAGATAAAATAAACCAAATTATTCAAAATGCGGCTAATAATAATAGAACCTTAACAGGTCAAGAAGTAAATGATATAGGACAATTACAAAATCAAATGAGAGATAATGCGGTTAAGTCACTTTCAGATCAAGAGGTAGAAGCCGATGTAATTTTACAGAGAATGAAGGATTATGATGGCAGAGTTACAGCAGAACAGGCGAGTCAGCATATTCAGGAACTAAATAAAAGTAGGGACGGAGCGGTTCAAGCGGCTAATGATGAATATGATAAAAATATTGCTACTATTACTAAAATGAGAGATGAAACTGGTTCTATAACATCTGAACAGGCAGATAAAATGATTGAAGATGCAAAGAGACAAAGAGATGAAACAGTTCAAGCGGCTGAGGATACAAGAAGTCAGGCTATAGATAAGATAAAAGACATGGATAGCAATTTAGAAAGTGAAGTAGATACAAGCACAGGTAATATTAAAACTTATTGGGACAGATTAAAGGATTGGTGGAATAGTTGGATTCCAGCGGCAAAAACTTTTGCATATAACTTAACAGGTAATGCTTCAAATTTAGATGCATCTGATGGAGATCAATTGACATTTGGACAACATTGGACAGGCGGAGTTATGGAAAGCTCAGGTTATACGACTCTTCATGAAAAAGGTTACGAATTATATGATTTACCTTCAGGAACTCGTATTTATAATCATGATGCGAGTGAGGATTTAGTTAAGAAAACTGCTCTAACTGTAGCTAGCCAAGTCGGTAATAATTCAAGTGGACTTGATACTAAATCTCTTCTTAATAAGCTAGATGAAGTTATATATGCAGTAAATAATGGTTTGAGTATTGATGGAAAGAGCTTAGTTAAAGCAACTGCAAAAGATATGAGCGTACAATTAAATACATTAACAAAAAGAAGTAATTTGATAGGAGGTACATCATAATGCTTTATGTGAAATTTAATAATACTGATAGTAGAGATTTGAATTTAGTTATAGAAAACAGATGGAGTACTCCTATTCCATCAGAAAATATAACACATACAACTATATTTAATGATGAAGACGTAACGTATTCTACTGGATATAGTAATATAGAAATTCCAATTAATTTTGCATGTAATATTAATACTAAAGAGCAAAGAAGTAAAGTAAAGAAATGGTTACATAAAATTGAAGATAATAGATTGATATTAAGTACAGAAAGTAATAAATATTATATAGTGAAAGATATGAAAACTGATCCCATAAGTGATATATATGGTCAAGCTTTAAAATTTACTGTAACTTTTATATGTAGTCCATTTTCTTATTTAAATGATGGGACTGAGATAATAACAATAACATCACCTACAACATTAATAAATTATGGATTCATGGAAGCTAAGCCATATATGAAGATATATGGTAGTGGTACAATTGTTCTCACTATAAATAGTATGTCTACAACTTTTAATAATGTAGCTGATTATATTGAGGTAGATAGTAGATTAATGGATTGTTATAAGGATTCTACCTTAAGAAACAGTGATATGATTGGAGATTTTCCAATATTAGAAGCTGGAGAAAATAATATAAGTTGGACGGGTACAATAACCAAAATAGAAATAGAACCGAGGTGGCGCGAGTGATAACAATATATGAAACTAATGAAACAGATTTTACTCATAATGGTATTACAACTCTTAAAGATGCTACTGAATGTAAAATTGATAGAGAAATAAATCAATTATGGGAAGCTAATTTAACTTATCCAATTGGAGGAAAAAATTATAATGAAATAAAAATAAATAGAGTAATAAAAACTATAACTCCAAGCGGATATCAGTTGTTTAGAATTAGAAGTATAGAAAGAACTTTAACGGATGTGGAAGCTTATGCAACTCACATCTTTTTTGATTTAGCAACAAATTATATAAGAAGCTGTTCTATTACAGGCAAGATTAGAAAAGAAGCAATTACGTTATTGTTAGCAAATACATTAACAAGCAATAGCTTTAAGTATGTAGATAAATATAATGATAATTCTATAACTCAAGAATTATATACATTTCAAAATGATAACCATGTTAATGGGATTTTCAATAAGGATAATGCCAATAGTATATTGAGTCTTTATGGTGGAGAAATTGATATTGATAATTTTAATATTTCTAGTGCCGAAGAAATTGGTAGAAATACAAATATATTAATCCAATATAATAAAAATCTAACTGGAATAGATGAAACACTTGATATAAGTAATATTATAACTAGATGTATACCAGTGGCACGTAATAAAGATGGAAGTAATTTATATTTGCCGGAATATTGTATTGATAGTCCATATATAGGTAATTTTTATCAGCCTTTCTATGGAACTGTGGATATGCAAGATATACAAGTCTCAGATGATTTAACTGAAAGTCAAGCATACACAAAAATGAGAGCGGCAGTGGCTAAATTATATTCAGATAATGAAATAGATATACCGTATTATAATTATAAAATCACATTTGAAGACTTGGCAAATACAAAAGAATATGAACAATTTAAAGAACTTTATAGAATAAATGTAGGAGATACTATTTTAGTTAGACATAAGGATTTAGGAATAGATTTAAACACTAGAGTTATCAAGTATGAGTATGATTCAATAAAAAATAAATTAATTTCTGTTGAGTTGGGTCAAAGAACTAAAGACTTATCACTAACAATTAACAATATTGCGGCTTCAATTAAATTTACTGAGCAAGATATTTTATTAAAAGTAAGTAATTTAGATGATACTTTATCTAGCGAGATTGAATTAACTGCAACGCAAATTAGAAGTGAAGTTGATGATAAAACCAGTCAATTGTCTTCAACAATAACACAGACTGCAAGTGAAATTAGAAGTGAAGTAACTGACGGGGATAATCAATTGAATTCTAAAATAGATCAAACAGCGAGTTCTATAACTACAACTATTAATAATACAAAGGATAATCTACAAAGTCAGATAACTCAGAATGCTGATAGTATAAAATCTTGTGTAACAAAAGATAAATTCGGAAGTTACATAACTCAAAATGTTGATAGTATTGTAGAAGCTATTCAAGATACCACAGGAAGCCATACATGTACATTTAATAGCAGTGGTTTAATTGTACAAAATGGTGGTTTGATAGTGAAAGATAACAGTGGTAACACCATAATGCAATTTAAAGATGGTGTAGCAGTAGTTAAAGATTTGGATATGAGAAATGGTACAGCAAATCAAAAAGGAAGTGCTTTTTACAATACTCTATCAAACATGGAAGAAGTATCAACACCAAATTTAAAAGCATCTGAAACATTCTCATGTCATATAAGCGATGATGATGATTTCTATATAAATGGGTTTGGTGGAAATTTAAAAGAATATATAGAGCATGTAGTAAATAACATGTAAAACTAAAATAGAAAGGGTGATTAAATGCAAAAAATATTATATATTCTTATAGATACAACTATCTCGAATACGGTTGAATGTGAAAAGCTAGTTAAACGTGGAGACACCTTAATATTAACAATTAAAGTATTTATTAATGCAGTGTTAGCAGATTTAACAGGACAATCTATAGATTTGATTTTAAAGAAATCAGATAATACTTTAATAGAGAAAACAATAACAAGTGTTTCTAATGGTGTTATTACTGCAACTTTAGATATACAGGCTACTAATGTTGCTGGAATTGTACAAGGAGAAGTTCAAATATATACAGCGGATACTTTATCTAGTACAAATACATTTACTTTTAATGTTGATTCTAGCTTAGCAGATGATGTATTGGAAGCATCACAGGATGATATTGAAGTATTAGCAGATTTAAAAAACACAATTACAGCAGGGAATGCAGCCATAGATAAATATAAAAAAAATGTAGAGGCAATTGCTAGTTCTGCTGATGCAGTGGAAGCACTGGCGGATATTAAGCTTTATATAGATACTAATTTAGCAGATCTACAGCAGGCTAATGCTCAGGCTACTACAAATATTACAAATGAAACAATTCAAAACACACAAGCAATTAAAAATATATCTGATTTAGGAGCAGCTAATAATACAGCGCAAAGTAATGTATCTAGTTTAAATTCGAAGAATAGTACAGCAAGTAGTAATATAACAAATTTAACTACCCAGAATTCTAATGCAACAAGTAATATAAGCAATTTAACTACTCAGAATAATAATGCACTAAATAATATTGCTGGTCTTAATAGCAAAAATACTGATGCAACCAGCAATATTTCTAATTTAGATACAGAAAATTCAAGGGCAGAAAGCAATATAGATTCATTAAAAAGTTTCGGTAATATAAAAGTTGATGGTGGGACGTTTTTTGAAACCTATATTGATTGGGCAATTAGAGGAGATACATTCTAAATAAAATTTAAACAAAGAAAGAGAGTGATAAAATGGGACAAGAAATACAATTAAAAAGAGGTAACAATGCAAATTTAGCAAGTTTATCGTTAGTAGCAGGTGAACCTGCTTTTGTTTTAGATACAGGAAAATTATATATAGGAAATGGAACTGATAAAGTTTTAATTAATCCAGATCAAAATACTGCCACAACAGCAGATAAATTAACAAACGCTAGAACAATTGCTTTTACAGGAGATGTAACTGGTTCTGGAAGCTTTGATGGTTCTGGAAACATATCAATAGTATTAACAGAAGGAAATACTGGTGTTACAGCTGGTACCTATCCTAAGGTAACAGTTAATGCAAAAGGTGAGATTACTGCTGGTGCTACATTAGCTGCAAGTGATATTCCGACATTAACATTATCTAAAATCAGTGATGCGGGAACAGCAGCTTCAAAAAGTGTAGGTACTGCAAGCGGTAATATACCAGTATTAGATTCAAATGGGAAATTAGCAGTCTCAGTTCTACCAGCAGTTACAATAAATGAAACTTATGTAGTATCGTCTCAGTCTGCTATGTTAGCTTTATCTGCAAATGTTGGAGATATAGCAATAAGAACAGATTTAAACGAAACTTTCATTTTACAAACTGCTGGAGCAAGTACATTAAGCAATTGGCAACAAATTCTATCTCCAACTAGTGCTGTAACAAGTGTAGCTGGAAGAACAGGAGCAATTACGCTCACGTCTTCAGATGTAGGGCTTGGAAATGTTGCAAATGAAAGTAAAACAACTATGTTTACCAATTCTGCATTTACAGGAACACCAACAGCTCCAACGGCAAGTGCAGGCACAAATACAACTCAAATTGCAACAACTGCATTTGTGCAAACAGCAATATCAAATATTCCATCTATTACAGCAATTGATGGTGGAACATTTTAATGGATAGGAGGAGAGGATAAGATGGCGAATAAAATACAATTTAGACGAGGTGTAAAAGCAAATTTACCAACGCTAAGTGTTGCTGAACCAGCTTTTACTACAGATACAAATGAGTTTTTTATTGGAAATGGTTCAGCAAATGTCAAACTTGCAAAGCAATCGGATTTAGATTCAGTTAATACGTCCTTGTCAGAAAAGGCGAATATAGATAGCCCATCATTCACTGGTGTTTTTAAAACAGCGAAAAATACTTTAGATGATGGCTCTGGAAATACTAGTGTAGCAAAAGATTTAAATTTATCGGGAGGTTCTGTAATTAACACAAGTAATAATGAAATACAAGTTAGGATTGATAACTCAGCAGCTAAACAAGGGTTCTTTGCTAATAATAATGGTGCAGGTTTTTATGATTGGAAAAATTCTAGAGCTATTATGCTGTATGATACACTTAATGATTCCGTAAGTTTTAATCATGGTGGAAAATTATATCTTAACAATTATCCTATTTTGTCAGCCTTAAGTGGTGGGGGTAAAATACAAAGCGGTACAGGCAGTTTTACATATGGTACTGCAAATTCACAGATTACCACAAATATAACTTTTCCAGTTGCCTATAGTTCAACACCATTGATAATATGCGGATATTCAGGAGGATTAGCGGCTTCGCCATCAATAAATGTATTTACTGATAATTCATCAAATGTATCCGCAACAGGGGCGCAAATTAATGCAATTGCTACAGTAACAGGTACGGTTAAATTTTGGTGGATAGCAATAGGAAATTAGGAGGGATAAGCATGGAAAATTATTGGTTTTTGTATAATTTAACTGATGGAAGTATATATGGTTCACCATATAAAGGTGGAGCAACTGAATGGACTAACATTCCAGATGGTTGTGGAGTAGTAGGTTTTATAGATGATAAAGTAACAGATATAGTTAAAGAAGCATTTGAAAAACCTTTAAAATATAAAGTTGTTAACAATGAATTAACTGTAGATATCAGTTATGTCGAACCTGTTATAACACCTTCATTGACGTTGGAGGAAAGAATTGCAATGCTAGAAAATTTACAATTACAGCAAGGAGGATTGATTTAATATGGTAAATGATATTTTAGTAGCTATATTAGTAAATAAAATTCGAAGTGGTGAAATTAATCCTAATACCAATGAAGCTTTTAAGGTAGATGATATTAAAAGTGATGAATATAAAAGTGCTGTAGAAACTAAATTAAATACTACATCATAGAAATAATGGATGTAGTTCTTCAAATATTAGGAGGGATTGTATATGAACTTAGAAATAAAAATATACAACATAGAAGATGGATATAAGGTATCTGAAATTTTAAATAAATTACAAAGTGTTAGATATTTAAAAGAAATTGGTGGTACAGTCAATAGTAATAATACAATTTATAGAGATTTTGTAATAAAAGAGGAAATTGAAGAATGATGTAGAATATTACCTTTTAGAAAGAGGTGATATTTATGTCAATAATAGTAACAGCGTATATTGCAGAAGGAATTGTGATGGCAGCAGATAGTAGATTAACTGGAAATACAAGACACGGAGATAGTGGAATAATAGACAGACATACAATAAGCGATAATTCTCAAAAATTATTTCTTATAAAAGATAATTCAATAGGAATATCATGTTGCGGAGATGCTATAATAGGTGGAAAGTCTGTTGGAGATTTTATAAGAAGTTTTGAAATTGAGAAAGTACAAAAAGATGACGATATAAATATAGTATCTGAAAAATTATTAGAATATACAAAATTAAAACATGGAATTGGAGTAATATATCATGTTTGTGGATATATTAATGATATACCATGCGTATATAGAATCGGTAATGATCAAGTATTCCGTCCAGATAGAGATGAAAAAGGTACTATTCTTAGAGGTGTTACATGGAATGGAGAGACAGACATTCTGTCAAGATTATTTGGAGGAGAAAACCCATTATCGTTTGATTGGAATTTTATGCAATTAAAGGATGGGATTGATTTAGCAGAATTCATGGTGGACTTAACATGTAAAACACAAAGGTTTACTAGTGGATTAGCCACATGTGGAGGAGATATAGACGTTTTGGTTATAACTAAAGATTACACAAAATGGGTAAAACATAAAGTATTAAATCCATAAAAATATCCAAGAGATTACTAAATTAAGTCCTATTATTACTTTAAAACAAAATTTAACAATTAAATAAAAGGCAATGATTTCAGGTGTTTTATATTCACCTGTTTTTTTATTGCCTAAAATTATAGAAATAAAAAAACAAGGAAGGTGACATATGGAAAAAGATTTAATAGCAGAAAAGTTAGAAGAACATGACAAACGATTAGATCGTCATGATGATAAAATTGAAACTTTAGAAAAAAATGATGCTGTAAATAATACTCGAATAGATAATTTATGCAAATCTTTATATAGTCTAGTTTCTACATTAAAATGGCTATCTGGATTTATATTAACGGGAATTTTAACTTTAGTACTTTATATAATTCAAAAAGCAATTTTTAAGGCTTAGAGTAATTCTCTAGGTCTTTTATTATTTAAAAAATATTAATAGAAAAGGATGATGTAAAAATGGTAGAAATTTTAAAGAAAAATATAAAAAATAAATCTTGGTGGGTTGCAGTTATTTCTGCATTAGTTTTATTGGGACAATCTCATGGATTAGATTTGACAAAATATATAGGTGCTAATTGGAATGATACTTTAAATACTGTTTTTAGTTTAGCAGTATTATTTGGTATTTCAGTAGATACTACAGCAGTATCACCATCAAGTGTAACAGAAAATCAAATTCAAACAGATTCAGATAGTACAAATGATAATGTAAATGTAAGTTCAAATTCTACAGATTCAATAGAAAGTGATGTTAAGAATGCAATAGTGGTTAATTCTACAATTGTACCAAAAGCAAATACAGCAGATGATACAACAAATGCAAATGCATAGGAGATGATAATATGTTAGACATACAACAGCAAATTATTAATTATAATAAGACTGCTAGAAATTCAAAACCTATTTATATAGTAATACATGATACAGGTGATTCTGGAGCAACTGCACAAAATGAGCATGATTATTTTGCAGGTGGAGACAGACAAGCTTCAGCAGATTTCTTTGTTGATAGTAATAATATAATTCAAATTATTGATACAGATGTAAATTATTCTTGGCATTGTGGTGACGGAAGAGGAGTATATGGAATAACCAATGCAAATTCTTTAGGTATTGAAATGTGTATAGAATCTAATGGTATTCCTTCAGATGCAACAATCCAAAACACATTAGATTTAGTTAAGAGTTTAATGGATAAATATAATATAGATGTAGATCACGTTGTAAGGCATTATGATGCTTCAAGAAAAGATTGTCCTCACTCATTTGATGCCGATAATTGGGCTAAATGGACTGAATTTAAGCAAAGATTACAAAATTCTATTATTGTATTGGGATGGAATAAAAATAGTTCTGGCTGGTGGTATTGTACCGATGTAGCTAATAAATATTATTATAAAGACTCATGGCAATACATAGAAAACCAATGGTATTCTTTTGATTCCGATGGATACGCACGTTGCCAATGTTGGATTCAAGACGGTGGAAACTATTATTACCTAAAAGATAACTGTATGATGGCTAAGTCAGAATGGATTCAATATAATTCTAATTGGTATTATTTACAGGCAGACGGAAAAATGGCAACAGGCTGGCTAAATGATGGTGGTAAATATTATTTATTATATTCAGACGGTTCTATGGTTCATGATTGTGATTTATATGGCTGGAGTTTTGATAATAGTGGAGTTGGTACTAAAATAAGTTAGATTTTTAAATACAATATGATATAATACAATTTGGCTAAGTTGCGAAAATAGCAATATAAGGTAGATTAGGTAGAAATACTTGGTCTGCCTTTTTCTTTTTTACATACAGGCAATAAGCAGTAGCTAGGAGAAATCCAACTACTGCTTTATTTTTTCAGAACTCACTTAAAAATTTCACAGACAGCAAATGAAAATTAATGTTGAACATAATACGTAAAAAATGTAAAATATTATAGTAATATGAAGTTTATGGAGGGGATGTTGTGAAATTCGTTTTAAAAAAGTGTAAGTTAATTGTTTTAGGAGGTTTTTATGTCTAAGCTTAGTTATAGATTTAAGTCTTTTATTATAATTGCTTGTATTGTTTGCTTTTTACCTTTTAGTTATTTGAATATAAAGCGTGCTAGTGCTATTGATTTGCCTACAGCTCTTGAGATTGCTGGTGGAATTGCTGTTGCTCCAGAGACTTTGGGAACTGTTGCTGTTGCTGGTTTAGCTTGTTATGGATTGTACATTGCTAGTCCGTATCTTAATGATTTTAAATCTTATTTAGAGTCACAGATAGTTGGTTTGGGTGCTGATGCTTTAAAGTCTTATTTTTCCTATTATCAAGATTATAGTGGTTCTGATTATGCTGGTTTAACATCTGATGGTTTGAGTTATGTTGATTCTTTAGCTAATTCTTATAAGGGTTCTGGTAATGTTACTGTTTCTACTGGTGGTTCTACTAGTAATACTACTTCCGGTACTCCAGAGCCTTATATGGCTAATGGTTTTTATATGACTCCTTATAGTCCTGTTATGACTGTTGGTTATGTTTATACTTATTTTTCCATTAATGGCAATGATACTTTTTATGGTCAAGTTAGAGAGAGTGGTGATACTTCTTATCATTCTTTTAGTTTTACTCCTGATTCTAAGTCTGTTTTAAATGGTGGTAATGTATATATTCGCCTTGTTCAATACTCTACTGGTAATTATGCATGTGCTCTTGTTCAGTATTCTTATGATAATTCTTCTTGGGGTACTTTTGGTTATGAGCCTTATGCTAAATCTAATCAATATTTTGATTTTGGTTATTACACTACTTCTAATACTGTTGCGGTTCCTGCTAGTGATGTTATTAAGTCTGGTGATGTTGTTGACGTTGGTTCTGGAACTGTTGCTGTTCCTATTAGTGGTCAGTATGATTCTAGTAAGGGGGAAACTGTTTATGCTCCAATTGATGGCACAAATTCTGCTACTGTTGTTAATGGTTTGACTGCTAAAGATTCTACTACACCTACTAATCCAACAGAAATAGATGATAATTATGATATAAAAATAAATGTGGGTAGTATAGATCGTATATTTAATAATAAGGCTGGTCATCTAACTAGTAATACAGCAGAAAATAGAAAAATATTAGAGGATGTTGCTAATGATGAATATAATTGGATTGGTATAGACGACTATGAAAATCAATGGTATGCTAATGTTAATTTTGATGGAACTCAAACATGGGTAGAAGTATACAATAATGAAATAATAAATGGTGGAATAAATGAATTTCCAATACTGTTTGATGTTCAGACGGTTGATAGTAATGATACAAGCGAAAGTGATACAGGAACAACGACAACCACTACTGGTTCAGGGGTTAGTCCAGATAATAGTAGCAATGATAGTTCACTTAATAAGCTATCTAAGAATGATATCAAGCATGTACTAAATAGGCATTCATATAACAATGTAAAAAAAGAAATTGAGTATATGTTGAAAAAATATCCTGAACAAGATGTTGAGCAATACTTACAGAGAGGATTTTTTAATAAGAATTGGAGCAATCAAAAAATAGCTGAAAGCATTGAACAAGCATATAACAAATTGCTTACTCAAGGAGAGAAATCAGGGGAATTTATAGAAAATATTGATGGAGAAGAAATAACTGTTATACTAAGTGGAGAAGGAAAGTTTGAAACTGCTTGGGGAAAATATATTTATAAATTAAGTGATTTTGGATATTAATTTTGGAGGAACTATGAAAATTAAATTTAATATATTAGAGGATCAAATTGAGGAATTAACTCATATATCGAAAGAAGAGTTTGATGAATTTGGAAATGTTGAAGGTCAATTTGAATTAATTATTGGCAAAATTAGATTTGGGTATGTAGATAATGAAATACCATTTTCAAATGAGCTGTTAATTTCTTGGTTTAAAATTTTAAATAAGGTATTACTAGAATTAATGGAAAATAGTCGTTACATTGCATTCTATATTCCGGATGCACTTAATTGGCTGGAGATTATGGTTGAAGAAGATACTTTTTTTGTAAAGGAACTTGAGTTAGTAGAAAAGAGTGTACAGTTCTTAATTACTAATAAAAGATGTTCGAATTTATTCAAGGAAAGTGCTAATGTAGATGTAGTAAAAAAAGAAGAGTTTATAAATTGTATATTGAAAAGTACTGAGGAATTTATTAATAATATTTTAAACATTAATGAACAATTAATGCAATCTAAAACGATGCAAGAATTAATTGAATTATATAGAAAAGTAGAAGGTTTTGGAGGAATGGGAGTTGTTATATGTGAGTAAGATAATAATATGTTACTATATAGACAAACATAATAATACTAATGGATATTCCCAAGTCGATTAGAAAACATCTATATTCAAAAAAATAAGAGTAGTAGAGAGGAATCTTTATTACTCTTATTTTTTTGTTTTTTATGTCAACCATTTTTGTTTTTTATTGACATTAAAATTCAAATAGTATAATATGATTGTGATATATAACATATTGATATAGTATTTTATATCCCTTTTGATTATGTTATATGTCACAATTTTATATTAAATAGAGATGTATTTTTAAAAATTTTAAAATCCTTCCTAATTATCTTCGTCCTTAAGTTTTAATACCTTATCTAAGTTTTCAAAGACA
>NZ_LZZL01000051.1:0-42071 GCF_002006495.1 Clostridium sp. BL-8 | reverse complement strand
CGAAAGATTATTATATGATGATAAACTATCTTTTATTGTGCTAGTTAAGATTGTTGTGCTCTTTTAAAAAACAATATTGTTATTTATATCGGTTAGCAAGTCGTTCGTAAACTCACTACTATTACCCAGAGGTCCTAATTTGGGAAGTTTAACTTCCAATTTTTTTATTACTACAAATAATAATAGGTAAGAATTTATCTTACCAGTTATTCCTGAAATGATAATGCAAAATTAGAATCTTTATTATATACCCCTACCTTTTGTTCTAACCTTACGACATGTAAACATCCTTTTTAGTAAATTGCTTTTGCATTGTAGCCCATAAATATATCGTTATTATCTCCTCATCTGCGAATTTGAGTAAACAATTATTACTAAAACGTTGCACAGAATACGCTATTCTGCTATCACAGATAGCAGAAACATAACAATATAATTCTATTAGTTTTAAGATAAAATGTTTTTTCATGAATTTTATTTTACACTAATTCTTGCTATGTTTCTTTTGTTATTTTCTAACAGTTGATTGGCATATTATTATATCCAAGTATTTAATAAAGATAAATATTTTTAAGAACTAAAATAATTTGCAATTGTATATTATACCCACAAAAGGGGCTGTTGCAATATCCCCTTTTAAATTATGATAAATTAGTATCTATTGCGTTATATAAATAAGTGGTTAAACGCTTTGTAGAAACAATCATGAAAGTAGAAACATTCTCCGCTGTAACCTTGCCATTTTGATACAAAACTGTAAAGAGCGCAGTTTCCTCTGTAGTAACTAGACCAATTCCCTTATGCCCTAAAAGCGTGATATCATCCACATTTCTTGTGTTATAAACAATAGCATCGTTAGCAACCCATATTTCATTCACATGCATTGGTGCATTTTGTGGGTTTTGAGACGGTAAGGATAAGAAATTAAATCTGGCAGCAATAAAGTCCTTTAATGACATTACTACTTTTGATACTATCTTAGTATCTATTACATTTAAATTCATATCATAGGTCCTTGCAAGTAAATGTTCTGACTTTAGGACTACAGTTTTTGATATATAATTGAAATATAGAAAGAATTCATCAGTTGTTCTATAAGTTTGAAGTAAATCTCCACTTACAGAAGCTAATGAAATTGTTGCAGGAACTCCGTTAGAGGTACCAAGATCAGCTTCTCTTTGTTGCTTCTCAATCTTTTTAATCTCTGAATCATCTACAGGCACATCTTCCGGTAGAACAATCACTACTTTCCCTTTTGGAAGATTTATTTCCACCGTTTTTATTTTATCTTTTAAATCATGCATCACACTACGCCTCCTAAATCTTTGGTATAGTTCAATATATGATTAATTTTATTGAAATGTTACATAATTTAACATATCAAAAGATACTTTGTCAGGACATTATACTATATTTTTTGTTTTTTAAATCCGCTATAACCTTGCATATGTTATTATCGAAAGATAAACTTTTTTCTAATATTTTTCCGGCAATTCAGGATAATCCATATTCATACGAAGTAGTACAACATTATGATGCTTTTCAGCTATTTTTTCGAATGGGCAGAGAAATATAAACTCTTAATTAAACTTCTTTACCATTTTTTCATTCTTACATTGTGACATCATTTTGACTTAAAAATTTTAGTAAATCGTTATTCAGTTGCACAACTTCATTATTTGCATTATTCGCATAATCCGGCAGCATCATATCCTTCACCATTTTAGTCCGAAGCCACATCATAAAGAAAAAATCCAGAATGAAATTTGGACATTTAAGCATAATTTTAAATGCAGATGGATTAATAACAACACCAGCCTTTTGTATTGCCCTTAAATACGCTTTTAAAGTGATTGTTATTTGGTGTGCCGTTTTTCTGGTTGTAGCTGTTTTTTCGTCACTTATCTTATTTTCAAAATATAAACTACCCAACAGTGCAATATCCGATACTGAATGCGTTATTAGAAATGATTTCATATCCTTATTAATTGTATAGGGAAGTTTGGCTGTTTTAAATAGTTTTGTGAGTTTTTTTATACGTTCTGTCTCTAAACTATTAATTTCTCCAAACATAGTAGCAAATAGAACCTTTGGTGGAATTCGAGCATACAATATTCCACCTTTAATCTGTCCGCCAGCGCCAGGAAAACCTGGTAAAAGCCTGTCTCCAACTATATCTAACCATGAAGAAAATCCAATTGAATTATTAGTCATTGTAACAATATTTTTGCTTTGATTCTCTTTTAGTGCTAACAAGGCTGATTCGGCTTGATCGTAACGAACTGTAACGAAAATAAAATCATATACATCATCATTTTCAAGGTTATCAATTACATTTACTTTTATAGATTTAACTGCACCTTTATCATTATATTTTAGGCCATTTTCTTTCAATGTTTTAAATCTATTAGAACGTGCAAACATAGTAACGTCAAGCCCTGCTTCAATGAATTTGATTGCGTATATGCTCCCTATGACGCCTGCACCAAAAATTAAAATTCTATTTAGTTTTACTGACATAAAAATCACTCCTATTTATTTATATCTTGACTATGCAACAACGCGTTGTATAATAGAATTGTAAATGGTTATTACAGCTTTATCAACCATCAGATTTTTATTATTTGTTGGTTGATATATTTGTTTACAAAAGGAGGATAAAATGAAAAAGCAACCTGAAGTTACAGAAAAAACAAGGCAAGCGTTTATAGATGTTTTTTGTGAGTTATATAGTCAAAAACCCATTGAAAAAATCTCAGTTCAAGATATTGCCAATAAAGCGGGATATAACCGTAGCACATTTTATCAACACTTCGCTGATATTTACGAATTGTTAGACTTTGTTGAAAGTGATTTATTAAGCTACATAAAAGAGGAATTGACAAATATGAAAGCATCTACGGCTTCTATCCAAAATGCACTTAATTGTATAAAAAATAGCAAGCATATCTCAGTTCTCAAGGCTCTCTTAGGTGACTATGGAAGTGTTCATTTTTTAGAGCGCTTGAAAAGAGAAATTCCCTTTGATGTATTGGACTTGAACTTTCAAGAATATGGTTTCTTAAAGCCATACTTGATTGAATTTTACATATCAACATCCCTTTCCTTATTTCGCCTTTGGATCAAGCAAGAAAAGGATTTATCCTCAGAAGAATTTTTCAAGTTAGTAGATACCCTATATAAAAATGGGATAACGCCTTATTCTAAAAAATAATGGGCATATTCCTGCAAGCTACCAAAATGCACAAACTTTACTGCTCATATGTTTCCACTAACTACTGAACTATAAATCATCCACACTTCCTACCAGTGGATATGTCTACATAAAAAAAGCAGCAAGGTCAGTTTTTTAACCGACCTTGCCGCTTTACTATATTCTTAGAAATATAGTAAGCCTTTCAATTAGTACTCCTTTGTTCATAAATCAGTTCATGAATATGCTATACTCTTCTATTTTTCAGACATTTAATAATTAATTGCTCAGCATTTGATATTATATTAGAGTTACGCATTACTTGTACAAAAAAAATACCGCAAATTCATCTGAATAATACGGTCTTTCAATAAAGACTAAATTACGTTATTGCTCCCTTTTTAACAATAGTCCCATGCTTATCTTCACTGTGTTTATAGATCCAAACAAACGCCCTTTTGTCCTTTCGTTATTGTACAATTTATCGGTTATCATCATCAATTAACAAGTCAAATACTATAATATCAGCTAAACTTGAAGTAGCTATTGATATAGATAGTTCTAGAGAGTATCAATAAAAATCTTTTGATACTGCTTCTGTCGCTTTATTAATAAAAGCAGCAATTTTACTTGGACTTTCCTTCATACCACTATTGACCCACTTTTCTATTACAGCTATAGTACCATATGCGGTAAATGTGTACCAATTATCAAATAGTTTTTGATCAATATATTTTTCTTCCTTCTTCCATTTCTCAATATTTAATTCGTGGCTGATATAAATAATACGTTTCAATAATTCTTTATCCCCGTTCTCTGAAAATAATACTCCACATATATTGCTATTTGCTTTTATATACTTGCAAATTTCATATGACAGTTTTTCATAAGTTTCAAGGTTCAAAGTACGTTCCGCAACCTGTTTGATTTCTTCATATAACTCACCTTCAATATTTGAAAGAAGTTCAAACTGATTCGCATAATGTGAATAAAAAGTATTGCGATTGATATCTGCTTTTTTGCATATATCTGTCACTGTAACTTTGCTGATAGGACGCTCTTTCATAAGTTCCAGTAAACTGTTTTTTATAACCCTCTTTGTATATCTCACCCGGCGGTCTGCTTTTTCGTATGCCATGATACTGTTGCCAAAACTTTATAACGCTTGTTTAATTCCCTGTTCAATGTGTCCGATTTTGTAATCCTAAAAGAATATACTACTTTTATTGAAGTAATATAATCTGCTTTTCAAGCTTTATACTGTTGCTAGTTTTGACAACCTTCCCCCCTTCTTTATTTAACTCATATTTTCTTGATAGTTTACGCTGCAACCTACGTAATCCTTTTTCTAATTTCTTAACTAATCGTGTTTTATTTATATTTTCAAAAGTCATTCCATTATAGCATATAGCTAGTTCTTTAATTCCGACATCTATGCCTATTGATTCAGTGGTTAATTCCATTACTAGTGGTTCTTTTTCTACGCCTACAGATTCATACCAATACTTACCATCAAAACTCACTCTTGGATTCGTATACTTAACACCAATTGGTATTTGTTCGGCTGTTTAAATCCATCCCACTTTTTCAATTAAAACCATATTGGCTTTGACTTTTAGTTTTATATTGTCATTATAGAATGATGTTTTAGACCTTCTTCTGCTTTTGAACCTTGATCTATCTGTTAGTCCTTTAAAAAATCTTTTGAAAGCTTCACATATAGGGTTTCTACTTCAACTATTAACTTATGCATGTATAAGTTAAGTTTTCGTATAAAATCCCTATAATTATTAATCTTCTTCATTTTAAGTATTAACTATAATCTCAGTAATAATTCCACATTTACTACATAGATTTTCTATAATTTTAAATCCCAAAAATATTTTCTTGCCTTAAACTAAAAAAATGATTGAGTTGTTCTTATTTACCCTCCCTAAATAATTCAGTGAACGAACAACACTTATCTGATTTGTAAGATATCGAACGTAATGTTATCGAACTGCCTGTTGATTAAGTAGCACTGTGTACTTATAATATATTTAACATACAACATATTTGAACGTTCAAATAAATTATAATTTTAAATGGAGGTAACACAATGGGAAATATAACTATAGTACCTGTATGGATTATTCAAGATATTTTAGTTCTAATCATCGCCATATTAATGGTCTTCTATATAATTAAAAACGAGGAACGTCCAAAGATTGTATTAATGCAATTCATATGTTTTGTCTTTTTCTACGCCTCAGCCTTTGAAAATGTTGCGGCAACTATGGGAGTTATGGGGAAAGAAGGTTTTTACGCATATGGGCACAGTATCCTAATGATATTCAATATACCACTAACTGTTCCAATTATCGAGTTTCTTATAGTTTACTCAACGTTGCGTGTTTTAAAGATGGTCAATATACCTTTTTGGAGTAAACCATTTATTGTTGGACTCATGGCTATGATTTTTGACTTTTCCATGGATCCGGTGGCCATTAAACAGATTTTTCATACAGCGGAAGGAGTTATTGGAAGGTGGAGCTTTATTCCTCTTCCTGGTGAACCTTTAATATATGGTGAACCTGTCATGAATTTTACAGGATGGATTTACATAGGTGGGTACTGGACTGTATTCATATTACTAGGTGAATGGTGGCATAAAAAGAAAAACTATAGTAATCTAATTGGATACATATATCCGTTTTTGGCTGCAATTCTTTCTCTAGCATGTTTGGTTTCGCCTTTATCCAACTTTTTTAATTATATGGGACCATTTTTCTCCAGAGCTTCTAATATGCAATGGGTAATGTTGATCTCTCTTTCTGTAATTTCAGCTGGAGTTTTAGTGTTAGCCTTCGTCAAGTTCTGGGATCGTAAGGTCATTAGTTCTATGGATTACAAAAACGATTTTCCTATCATGTTTACATTCCTGGGTTTTCCTCTGGTTAATACCATATTTTGCATTATAGGTGGATACATGCAGATACTATGGCTTGTTGTCCTAGCACAGGTGTTATTATTGCTATGCTGGAGTGGAATTCATATTTTGAGTAAAAAAGTTATTCTCAAGAAATGAAGTGCCCCTACAAGTTAGATAAATATTCGCACAATAGAGTTTTATATTGTCTTATTCTATTGATCCATTAATTAGCAACCAATGAAAATCTCGGATGTCATCTATAAACAGGGCAAAAAAATCGGGCTGAAAAACACATTTTTCAGTCCCGATTTTTTCTCATTTTTCACTTTAAAACTACTACATATTGTGGCTTACCCGTCTCACTTCCCCTTAGAGCCACTATTCGTCATCAAAATTGCCACCTCCACGTGTCACATTACTGGAAACAATTCAATAATGTTTTTAGCATTCTTGATAACTTTTTCAGTTAATAATTTCAATTTTCAATAATATAATTAGATACACTTAGGAACTTGAACTCCGTCAAGCCAATTTCCTTCCCTATTTTCTAACCCAAGAAATAATATATTTTTTATTATCTTGAGAGGAAAGTTGTATTTTCTCCCAATGCCCCTCTAAACCTAATTCTGCTGAAGTTAACTCAAAATGACACATAGCTATGCCCATATCTATTTTGTGCATATCATTATAACTATCACTTTTTGAGTCTTTACTTTGTTCTAAATAGAAATCGTATGAATTAGAACTTTTAATTATTCTCCAAGGTTGCTTGTTTGCTGCTGAAGGTGCAAGCCTTACCATTTGAAGGGGAATAAAATACTCTAAGCTTTCCAGCTCCTTTAAAGGTGTATTGAAATCTACATCAAAGAATAGTTTAGACCAGGCTTTTCTATTTTTAGAACCTACCATAAACCTAACGAAAGTATCCATGCCTCTTCTTGCTTCACTAGGATACCCTACAGGTATAACTATTGGAAGGATTTCATTATCTTTAAGCTCCATAACCTCTGCAAATTGACCTTTATTAAATGTACCACCTAACCAACATGTACCCAAATTTAAATCAGTTGCATACAGCACTGCTCTTTCCAATGAATATCCTAAATCAACTAATGCATTATCTGATTTTGAAATTGATGAGACTATGAAGGTAGAAGTTCCTTTTATAACACCATAGGTTCCAAGCTTTGTATCTGAATCTTTAGAGTTTATCAGCTTAACTCGTATATTTGTGCCAAAAGGTGCTTTAACCTGATTTATAACATCTATTATACTATCGCCTATTGTTTTGTCCAACGGCACTCCATTATATGACCTCATAGATGTTCTTGCTTTTATAACCTCTATAATTGGCTTCTTGAAAATCGGATTATCTAAGTTCATATTTCAACACTCCCACCCTTTTTATTTTATAGTAAATCTTCATTTGAATTGCTGGGTTGTGTTCTAAGAATGTAACTTTAACTTAGATATTAATCCTTTAGTTATGAATTTAACTGCACCAGCCTGACAATACGTTTGATTAAGATATGATTGTGATTTGTGAGCCTCTCGACATGCTTTACAATTCCCGTGGTTTTTACAGCTTTTATTAATACATTTACAGTTCGGATTTATAGTTGACATATTTACCTCCTAGTAATAAATACTTATTTCAAACAATTATTATAGCTACATATATTGCAAAAACAACTCGTGTTGCTTATAATGATTATAAAATCAGCTTATATATTTTTCAACCAACAAAATTCATAAAGTGTTGCTTAAAAACACTTTATTTACAATATGAGTTTAACTAAAATTCTTTTAAATGAGGTAATAATATGTCATTAAATATAAATAATCCTAGAGTAAAAAGAACCCGTGATCTTATTATCACTGCTTTTATTTCATTGGTTACTAAAAAAGGCTTTGACTCCATTACAGTTAAGGATATTACTACTGCTGCCACCATAAACCGTGCAACCTTCTATGCACATTTTACAGATAAATATGCACTACTGGACACCGTCATAGTAGAGAAATTCTCTGAGATCTTTTCCCCTAAGCTACAGAGCGAGATGCACCTAAATGAGAATACTATACGAATCCTCATTCTTTGCGTTTGTGAATACTTTGAAATGGTAAAAGGCATCTGCAAATGCGGTTTTGCCTCTATTTTACCTTTAATAGGAGATAAAATAGTTGGTGAGCTATATTCTACGATCTATGCATTGCTAATAAAAGACCATGAATTAGCTGAAAATGAACAAATACGAGCCCAATTAGTTGCAACAATGATGAGCACTTCTATTTATAATGTAATTTACAAATGGGAAGTTCAGAAGAGACCAATACCTCAAGAACTTCTAATTTCTGAGATTATTAGGTTTATTTTTACCGGTATGAATACTTTAAAGGGATGAGAAGAACACTATATCAAATAGTGTTCTTTTCATTATTATTGTGTCAATTTCATTAAGCTTTTTTCAAATATTCACTGTATTTTAATTATACTAATCCTCAAGTTCTTATTGTATTTTTTCTTTCTACCAACAACCATAATTGTTCCAGCACCTAAGAATCCAATACCACTTATAACTTGAATTCGGACGATATTTTAACGTATTTTAAAATTTTCCTATACATCGATTAAATATACTTAAGCTTTTATTTATATTATTGTTCTTTTTGAATTAATAAACCTTCATTTAATTCATCACTTAGCAGTTCATAAATATAGCTAGAACTTTCCTCATATTCTGCAACAGGTCCTACTACCAAATCATACTTATTATCGTGGTTGCACTCAATGCTAGCTTTATTTAGGAATCTTCTATCTCTATTATTTAATACAAAAATAGCCCATTCTCCAGTAGGACTTTGAAACTTTTTTATATTTAAGTTATTTGATTGACATATATTTTCATCTAATTCAAATTTATTAATATATGGAGTCCCACATAAATCCTTGCAACTCTTTTAGCCATTAATTCTGCTCGTTCTTTAATTTCAGTACAATAAAACCATTTAAATATTTATGTACTTGATTACTTACAGAATAACTCATTTGATTTTTGATTCCTTAATATTTTATATAGTATTTTAACCCACACCTTATGTTGGATGGAAATTTCAACATAAGGCGTAGTGAAATATTTAGACCCCTGAGGTCTTAGGAGTGCTTGCTATAAGCTTACCACCCATTATTGGTGTGAATTTTAATGGTATAATGTCCTGTTTACTTAGTTATTATATCTTAATCTGGCTATTATACTTTTTTAAAGTCCTTATTTGAATTTTTTATATATAGTTATTTCTGTCAGAATCTTCCCATTGAGCATCTGACCATGGCAACTCATCTCCTTTTGTTAGATAAATTCGGTCAATTCTAAATCTCGATTTTCTTGCATATATAGAAAAAGTATGAATTCCTCTTGGTATTTCAAGTTCAGAAAGCAATGTCCAAAACCATATTTGTTGTGTACTAAATGTAAATAAACTTCCACCAGATTTTTGACATGCTAAAGGCTGTATTTTCCCATCAAGTGCAACATAACAAGAATCTGAAGTATTATCATCAAATTTAACTAAAAGCCAAACGTTATACATGCCTCCATTATTAACATGTATTCTATAATGCATTCCTGGAGACTTTTGTACATCCTTATATTCAATTCCTGGTGTGGATACATACATTGCTAAGCCTGACCTTCCATTTGTTTCAGACTGTGTATGGCTCCAAACGTTATCCTGCCACTCCATACTTTTAGTCAAATATGCATTTTCGGATTCTTCTAATGCATACTCAGCCTCTATTGCGATTTTCCCATCCTTCTCTTCAAATACTCCACATCCAAATTTGCTTATTATATCTTTTCCACCATTGGAATCTGCCATATATTTCTTTTCTCCAAGGTACTGCTGCCCATACTCTTCATTTGGCATATACAGTCTGTTATATTTCCAAAAATTCTTATCTGCATATATAATTTTCGGCAAATCGACCTCTTCAAATTCAGTTCTATACTGTTCTGTCCTTATTTTCTCTAATTCCTCAAAATGAACTAATGGTAGTTCATTTCTGTTTCTTTCTTTTAAATTATACTTTGTATGATAACTAACCTCAGGTCCAAGATTTGTATTGATAAATCCATTTGTATATATAATCATCTTAGAAATCGTTACATAATTATCTATCACATATAATCTTAATTTGTGCATTCCTGAATTAATAAATGGAAGCTTTAGATACATTTTTTCTCCATTACTTACAACTGAACTTTTCCATTCGCCTCGCCATTCGTCAGTTATCTCGGACTCAACAATGATTGGTTCGCCACCATCAACCCCTACCCCAAAACGGATTTTTCCTTTGGAATTTAATGTTAGGAAACGGTATATTTCCAATAAAAAATTGCCTTCACTTTCAAAAAGAATATTGTACTCTAAGTATGGATTCTTTTTCACTTCCTTTTCTAGCGATTCATGACATACTGCTTGGACAGCATCTCCTTCGTATCTTCCTATATTCTTAATAACAATCCATTTACTGTAATTGAAATCTATTTTCCCGTCATATTTGCTGGCAATTATAGATATGTACCCCTCTGCCTCAACATATCCCTCAAATTTATCTGGAATACTGCATCCTGATTCCGTCTCAATCACCACAGTTTTGCTTTTTCCAGTTATAATATCATTAATAACTAGACACCCACTATGCCCAGAAGCCAGAGCCCAATCAGAAACAGATAACAGTATCCTCTTTTCACCTATTATTTCACCACTAGCCTCGGATAAACTAATCCATTCATCACAACCTTCACACCGAATATCAAAATGTATATTTCCAGCACCTTTATTGAAAATTTCTAACCATTTTTCCCTTATTCCATAAGGTGAAAAGGTAATAGACTGATGATTGATCTCTGGCACTTTTTCATTCCATACAATTACGTCCATTTCTGCATCACCTATTTTTAAAGCTGGCTTTCCTGCTGGATACAGCGCTGTACATGGAGGAGGAAAACTTTCAGGAGTCAGTATTTTGTCCCATTTTCCACTGGACATTTTTTTATTATAGAAATATAGCATAGCACGCTTATAATCACACATTTTTCTTGATAATTCTAAATAAAAATCCGCACATTGCATTTTTCCTTGATTATATGATAGTGTGCTCCTATCAGCATAATAGAATTCATGATTAATATAATAAGAAGCATGAATCTTCATTAAGAACATTTGAAAAAAGGCTTCCTTCTCATTTTCAGACAGTGCATAATAAATATTATTTGCCCTATGAAAAATTTCTTTAAGTTTATTAAGCCTTCTTCCTGCCTCATCTCCGTAAGTAGTTTGTGAAAATACATCAGAATACATATGCTCAACCTTACATACATTAGTAAGCTGTGTAAATTCATCATACAATTTTGCCGCTTCTTCACCATGTCCACCAGAAAAATTATTGTCAATCCAATGTTTTGTAAATTCAAAAGCATCTTTAGTAGTGGTTTCTTCCTTGCCTACTTCCCATCCATATTTCAGAAAGTATTCTATATCCTGTTCCAAAGGCTTAATTGAACCTACATTTAGAACCCATATTTTCCTTATTCCAGATTCATATGATTTTCTGAGTTCATTTCCTGTATGTGCTAATGGGATAGAATTAATAAAAAGATAACTCATTCCTGGATGTCCCCAATATGAATTATGGTAATAAAGCCCATGCCCTCCTGATCTCTTCAATTCTTTTTGATCTGGGAAACGACGCATATACCCAAAATTATCATTTACCCAAATTAATGTAATATCTTCAGATAATTCTAGACCATTATCATAAAGAGGAAGCACCTCTTTATATGGAATAAATATCTGTAAGGTATTTTCGTTATGAAGCACATCCTTTAAAATATTTCTCTGATCTCTGATAACTTCACCAAGAAGTTTAACTCGTGCTGCTTGCTTTTCTCCACTAGTAAGGGTACTATCTTTATCTATTACTTCTGTCTTAAAACCATAATCATGAATGCCCCGCATTCCAACTGTATAGCAAACCTCATAATCCTTATTCTGCTCAACGCTTTCACGCCAGTATTCCTTTAATATTTCTCTGTTTCTTCCTGGTATAGAATAATCATAACTGCTATCTTTATACTTTTTCTTTTCTATCCATGGTTCCCATTCATTCTGATTACTACGCAGAAGCATATCACAATGTGACGTACCAACTACAATCCCCATCTCTTTTGCCATTTTTCCATTTTCAGGATTTTCATTAAAATAGTTTACATGCATTGCAGGCCATATATAATTTGCTTTAAGCCTTAGCAAAAGTTCGAATACATGTCTATAGGTTTCAGGACCAATGGTACCATCCTTAGTATGTGAAATCGCCCATGCATTTAACTCTTCCTCATCATTAATAAATATACCCCTATACATAATTGACGGACTATCTGTTTTACAAAAATTTTTAGGTATAGAGATATAATTCTTTTTCTTAACAGGGACATCAGCAAAATAGTACCACGGTGATACCCCCATAGCTTCACATAGATCATAGATTCCAAATATAGTACCTCTACTGTCCGTCCCTATAATATATAGACACTCTCCAATATTTTTAAGCTGATACCCTTCCCATACTAATGAGCCGTCATTCTTCTGTAATTCATATACATCAAGATTTCCTTCCTCAATCATCTTATCTATAGCTTTACTTTTCCCAATTGTTCCTATGATTAATTTGCATTCATTAACATCATTAGAGAACTCTCCACTGCATCCGCACACCTTATAAATATCACCTAACAAATTATTAGCTGCACATTTGACAGCTTGACTTTCGTTTTGCGATACATATATAGTTATCTTTTTGCCTCTTTCTGTTAATAATATTCCACCGTCTTCAATATCCATAACATAATTCATAAATGCTTTCCTCTCTAAAGTTGATTTTAATTATATTATTCATTAAATAATCCGCAATTTCCTTGCAATTCTTATATAATTTATTGCATAAAATGACTTATTGTTAATGTGTATTCCATATGATAATTAAATTCACTATAAAATGAATTAAATTACTCTATTTTATTTTTAAATCACCTTCATATGCAAAATAAACATCACATTTCCAAATATCTACTTATCAATAACTAATAGTATTCAACATATAAATATAATCCCCACGAAAACTCAACAAATTTTCGTGGGTTTCATAGTGGATGTTAAAAGTTATTGTTAAAATATACTAGCTTTTACAAACTTATTATTAACTCCTTCAAGAACATTCGATCTAAGTTAAATTTACACAGAAATGTCCCGCCTAATTTTCATCATTACCTACTATAATGGCACAAAACAATCATATGTAGCCTCAGTTCTATCTATTTGAGTGATCTCTTCAATCTTGTTTACAATTATATACAAACCATCTCCATATTAATATTCCTCCATATGGTAAGAGTGCTTCTCAAACCATATTTGCTCGCTCTGCATTATTACGTCCATAAGTAAATAGTCCTAGCCTCCCATCTGAATAGGCCTTTACCATAAAACCATCTAAATTAGATATTATGCTATATACATATTAAGCTTTCATCTTCTTTTTTAATTAATCTTATATGTTTAACATCTTTAATATCTTTTTCACTTTCATAAACTGCCTGAGATTTTTTAACATCGCTGGTTCCTTCAAGCACCCTTTTAAATTCTGACAATATAGAATCAATAATTTAACTTTTATAGAAAATTAAATTATTTTCAAGATATTATTTATACTTGCTGTTTTCAATATTACTATGGCCTAACCAAGAAGAATATAATTTACTTTTTTTATTTAACATATAAATCTCAACTCTTTTTTCCTGCTGCATATTATAAGTAAAGCAGCGATACTTCGTTTTAATTTTGTATTATTTAGTTTAGTATAGTCTGTTGTCATTCCACGTTTAATACGTTTTCATTACCTGTAATACTATTTACTTTACTGTCAACTATCGGCCATAATCTTTCATATTTTACACCTGTTAAACTTTCCACAGCAACTTTAGTTTTAGCATCTACATCTTCTTTTAGTCCATTGTTTTTTAGTCTTTGAATTTCATTTATTAAAATAGAATGAGTAGAAGTATTAAGTTTAAATCTAAATGTCACTATCAATGCAATTGCAGTTAAACCACCGCATCCAAATAATAAAATATATGAAATTACATGTTGGACTATCTCGGGCTGAGTAGCTGCTCCTTTAACAAAGCCACTAGATTGTAGACAAATACCAACAATAATTGCTGCAATTCCATTTGTCGCTTTTCTTAAAAAAGTCATTACAGCAGCAAAAAGTCCTTCCCGTCTTTCTCCTGTTATTATTTCATCTACATCAGGAATGAATGGAAATACATTCCATGGAATAAAATAAACAAGGGATTTCCCTACCTGGAATATAACTGAAGCAATAATAAGTGCAGTAATAAGGCTACCATTTGCTGGATGAAAGAGATAAATTAAATAGTAACCAATAACACCTAAAATAACTGTTGAGTACGACAACTTTAGCAAATTTGATGGGCCAATTTTAACAAAAAGCCATCCCCATAATAGTGCTAGTGGTACACTAATAATGCTTATTGACATTAAAGCAGAAGCTAAAGAAGCAGAAGCACCCATATTAAAAACAATATAATACATAAAAACAGCTCCAATAGCATCCTGTGCTGTCACAGAAAATAAGTAAAGCATTAAATGCTGACGAAATGCTTTCACTCTAAAGGTAGAAAAATACTTCTTGATAATATTGATAATATTTTCAAATGTATCAGCAGTAGAGAGATGTTTAGATGATTTTGATTTATTTTGTTCAGCAATCATCATAGCTGTCAAATCCCTCTCCCAAGTATTAAGGTAAGTTATAAATACAAATACCATATAGATTACAGCAAAACTGCTGCCGAGAACAAAATAAGCATTAGGATTATTCTCTCCCATTATATGAATTAATCCTCCACCGATAATAGTGCAGATGGAAGCAGAAAAACCAGACAACAACATTCTGGTGGAAGACAATATTGTTCTTTTACTAAAATCAGAAGTCATTTCTGAAGGTAATGTTTCATATGGAATAAGAACCATACTGGCCAAAAGATCAAAAATGATAAAAGTCCAAAAGTAATACCAATAGTTTAATCCATTAACCCATAGCGATCCATAAATCAACATTAATGGAGATCCCACCAAAAGGAAAAAACGTCTACGACCAAATTTCTTTCCAAGTTTTGTACGATAAAAATAGTCAGTAATGTTTCCCATACAAATAACAGCTACTGAATCAAATAGCTTTGAGGCTGCAAATATTGATGCTGCCTCAATAGCAGTTAAACCAGCATAGGTGGTATAGAAAAACATAAGATAGGCCCCTATCAACGCACTAGAGCTACCACCCATAACATCTGTCAAACCATAACTGACACCTGTCCATAAAGTAATTTTTTTCTCTTTCCTACTTTTAAACATTTAAATTCCTTCTTTCTCTTAAATACAAAATATTCTTCTACATTGTTGTAATATATATCTTGAACGATTCTTTTAGAAATTTAGTATTTTCTGGTGTTTCACTATCTCTAACCATTGTTCAGCTAAATTACAAAAACTTTTTTAACAAAAAATTCTCATCTAACTTTCAAATAAATAATTCATTCTTTATAGAATATTAACTGTATTTAGATTAACAGCATACATTATATAAATTCACTCATATTATTGTGGTTTACATATATTTAGTGCTTTATTATAACGTTTTCTTTGATTGATTGGTTAAAAAACACTGTATAAAACGAGTATGATTGCTACTTATCATAACTTATGTTATAATATTTTCACATTGATTTTCGTAAAAATTATTGTCATTCTTTTTTATATTTTTGCGGAATATAATAAATGAAGAATGATAATAATTTTTACTTAATTATACGAATTTTTGCAAACATATTTATTTTTATGAAAGCTAATGAGTTTAATTTCACACTCTATATAAGCCTCACCTCCTTTTCAGAAATACTCTTCCCAGGCTCAAGATATAAATTACTAATTTCTTCTCTAAGTTTATAATATATAGTTTTACTAATTATATCTTTATTTAATTTGAATCCCATTTTGATATACTCTCCTTATTTTCATAGCTGCTGTACCTGTAATACTACTGCAACCATATATCTCCGGAAGTGGATGAATGGCATCTTTCTGAATAAAGTATTTTTATTATTTTCCAATAGATTTACTTGCATGAAATTAAATAATTTTCATAATAACACTGTTTAAGAAAGTGTTTCATTTAATAATTAATATACTGATTTTTATTCGTAACGATATATCTTTATTTATAATTTTTCTATTAAAACCATTACATAATTTATAAGTTCATACCTTTCCAATACTTATTTTAATAATATTATAGATTAAATAATTCGCAATTTCCTTGCAAATATTGTATAATTTATTGCATGAAATGATTTATTATAAAGGGGGATTTTTATGACAGATTATATATATGAGCCTTTCCCTGATGATGTCCTATTTAATCATAGAATCGGCAAAAATTATACAAATATATTTCATAGACATGATGGTTATGAAATATATTTGTTTATAAAAGGAAATATTAATTTCTATTTTGAAAATGCATGCTTTCATTTGGATTGTGGGACTCTCATTGCAATCAATCCCAATGAATTTCATCGTGCCGTATGCCTTGATTCGATGACTTATGAACGAATTTCTATAAATATTAAAATGTCATATGTTCAGCAACTATCAACTCCACACTCTAATTTGTGTTCATGCTTTGAAAGAAATCCTGGTGGAGTTATTCATATAGCCCACCTAAATCAGCAAGAAGTTAATGAATTTATTATACTATCTCACAAAATGCAGAATGCATATGATTCCAATGAATATGGAAATGATATTTTAAGAAGTTCGTATTTATCACAATTATTGATAATTACAAATCGTTTATTTCAAGATAATAAAAGTGTAGGATTAGAAGAAAATCAAAACATTATGCCAAAATTTCTTGCCGATACCATAAAGTTTATAGATGACAATATTACGGAAAATATAACTTTAAAAATGCTTTCAGAACAGATATATTTAAATGGTACATACATTAGTCGTCAGTTCAAAGAACATACGGGAATTACCCTACAAAAATACATAATTAATAAAAAGATTTCATTAGCTGCTCGCTATCTCGCAGATGATGAAAGTGTTACTACTGCCTGCTATATGTCCGGATTTAAAAATTATTCTAATTTCATTCGAACATTTACAAAACAGATGGGTATATCTCCAGGTAAATATAGAAGAAATATTTAAATTACGAGGGAATGTAGCTAGATTTGTATAAAACAAATCTACTACATTCTTTTTTGTATTGTTTTATGGTAGATTTGGAATAATATACTCAAAAATAATAAAGGAGGATTTCAAATGAAAATGCCAGATATTAATTATCAAGAAAAAATTAAAAAGTGTAAAAGTATGGATGATGTAGTTGGGAATATTTTATTATATTTAGCTATCATTGAAAACAAATCAAACCTTAGATTAAAAATATCTTATCTGTACATATTGTATTTTAAAATAATATATCATATCTTGTTGATGGTCGGAAGATGGGTGGGAATTTTAATTCTTCCGACCATTCTCTCGTTTAAGTAATGTCAGTGATTAGCATCATAATTTATATTGCTAATTTATACTTATTATTTTACTTTATTTTTGCTTAGACAATAATTTAATCAGTAAGAACATTAGGATATACTTTATAGTATGATACAATCATGTGCAAAATCATTAGATGAACGTCTTCAATTTGTTCATAAGATTCCGCTTGAACAATAAGATTTGAATGTGCAAAATTCATTACTTTCCCACCATCAAAACCTGTAAGACCAATAATTTTGGCATTCTTTTTCTCTGCAAATTCACAAGCTTTAATTAGATTTGGTGAATTTCCACTTGCACTTAAAACAATAAGTACATCTCCATCATTCATTAAATTTTCAAGCTGCTCTGAAAATATTTCTTCAAACGCAACATCATTACCAAAAGCAGTGATTTTCTCTGTATTGTCAGATAAAGAAATAATACGAAAGCGACGTTGTCCCTTCTTTTGAACACCATTTTTACCTAAATCACACACAAAATGATTTGCAGTACTTGCACTTCCACCATTACCTACGATAAATATTTGCTTACCTTTTTTGTATGCATCATTTAAAATATCTATTGCTTTTTGAAATTCGGTTGCACTTAAATTAGTAATTAATTGTGATTCTTTATCAGCATATTCTTTTAAAAAATTTTTCATAATTTTTAACTCCCTAACATTTAATATTTATTTTAATATACATCTTAATTTAAACTATACGAATTATCTTATGAAATTTAGTTCATCAACACACTGAATACTGATAATTAATTAGTTTGTTTAAAAAAGTGTTTTTCCAATAAACTGCACCATAAATGATAAATTGGAATTGTTTGTTCTTGAATATACGTTGTTTCATTACTTGGTAATTGGATAATGACATCACACAATTTTGTTAATGGATTTGGATTTGAACCTGTGATAGCAATAGTTTTTATGCCTTTTACCTTAGCAACTTTAAAAGCTGCTAAAACATTTTTAGCTTTTCCTGAAGTACTAATTCCTAATAAAACATCGCCTGGTTCACCATAACCATACACTTGTTGAGCATAAATCAGTTCTCCAGATACATCATTTAAAAAAGCAGAATTTAAAGCGGTATGTTGTGTGACAGCAATAGCTGGCAATGCGCCCTCTAAATTTTGAGCTAAAAAAAGACCATCATCTCCGTATTGATTTTTGAGCTTTACAGAAATACTTTCTTCAATTTTTCGCTTAAATAAGAAGCTCTTCATCAACTCACCAACAATATGATCAGAATCAGAAGCACTACCACCATTACCGCAAATTAGCAGTTTGTTTTTTTTACTGTATGACCCTTCCATAATTTTGTATGCTTCTTTAATTTTTTTATCATAACTTTTCAGCTGTGGATAACGCTCATAGAATACTTGAAACATTCTTTCCATATTAATCCACCATATCTTTCTTAATTCATATATTTACTTTCTTAAATCTCTTCTAATTATCTTAATTCATACATTTTCACTAATAGAAAGTTTATAAAAATATATACTTTCGTTTGTTTATAAAAAAGAATGTATGATACTTTATTTATTTATTAATTCAATTGTTTTATTTACAACATTTTCAACAGTAAAACCAAATTTTTTGAATAATTCTTCTGCTTTTCCTGATGCTCCGAAAGTATCAATTGAAATAACTTCTCCATCAAGACCTACATATTTATGCCATCCAAATGAACTTAGTGCTTCAACAGCTACTCTAGCTCTTACCTCGTTTGGCATAACTGATTCTTTATAAGCTTCATCTTGAGCGTCGAATAACTCAAATGATGGTATACTTATAACTCTTGCATCTATTCCTTTAGTTGAAAGCTTATCTGCCGCATTAAATATTAATTCTACTTCTGAACCTGATGCCATTAAAAGTACATCTGGAGTTTCCTTCTTAGAATCTTTAAGTATATATCCACCTTTTAATGCTCTCTTAGGACATCCATCATATAGTGGTAAATTTTGTCTTGTTAATACTAATGATGTAGGTGTTGTTCCATTAGTTACAGCATAATACCACGCTGCTGCTGTTTCTTTTGAGTCAGCTGGTCTAAATACTGTCATGTTTGGCATACTTCTAAGTGCTGCTAATTGTTCTATAGGTTGATGAGTCGGACCATCTTCCCCTACCCCGATACTATCATGAGTTAAAACATAAGCTACTGGAAGTTTCATAAGTGCTGATAGTCTCATAGCACCCTTCATGTAATCGCTAAATACAAAGAATGTTGAACAGAATACCTTAAGTCCACCATGAACATACATACCATTAGCTATAGCTGCCATAGCATGTTCTCTTACACCAAAGTGCATATTTGAACCGCATCTGTCCTCTGCTGAGAAATCTCCTCTATCATCCATATGCGTCTTATTGGATGGTGCTAAATCTGCTGATCCCCCTATAAGGTTTGGAATTAATTTAGCTAATCTGTTTATCATTATTCCTGAAGATTGTCTTGTTGCCATTGGCTTATTATCAAAACTCCAAAATTCTTCATTATTTAATAATGCTTCTTTATCAAATTCATCACTCATCCATTTTTCATATTCTGCTGCTAATTCTGGATAAGCTTCTTTGTACTTATTAAACAATTTGTTCCAATCTGCTTCTTTTGAAACACCTTTTTCTATATATTCATCCATATTTGTATATACTTCATTTGGTACATAAAATGCTGGTTCTGTCTTCCATCCCAAGTTTTCCTTCATTGCTTTTACATTTTCAGCTCCTAAAGGCTCACCATGAGCTGAAGCTTTTCCTTGTTTATTCGGGCATCCATATCCTATTATATTTTTTACTATAATCATTGTTGGTTTTGCAGTTTCTTTCTTTGCTTCATCTATTGCTGCACTTACTGAACCAATATCATTGCCGTCTTTTACTTTTAATACTTGCCAGCCATAAGCTTCGTATCTCATACCTACATCTTCTCTAAATGCTATATCAGTACTTCCTTCAATTGAAAAATTATTTGAATCATATAATACAATTAATTTTCCCAATCCTAAAGTTCCAGCAAGTGATGATGCTTCTCCTGAAATTCCTTCCATAAGGCAACCGTCTCCACATATCGCATATGTATAGTGGTCAACTACACTAAAGTTTTCCTTATTAAACTTTTCTGCAAGATGTGCTTCTGCTATAGCCATACCTACTGCATTACACACACCTTGTCCAAGTGGTCCTGTTGTAACTTCAACACCTTTAGTATGTCGATACTCTGGATGTCCTGGTGTTAAGCTTCCTAATTGTCTAGAACTTTTAATATCGGAAACTTTTATTCCATATCCAAACAAATGCAATAATGAATATTCAAGCATTGATCCATGTCCTGCTGATAATACAAATCTGTCTCGATTATCCCAATTTGGATTTTTTCCATTATGGTTCATCTTTGTCCATAAAGTGTACGCCATAGTAGCTGCTCCAAGTGGTAATCCTGGATGTCCTGACTTTGACTTTTCTATAGAATCTGCTGAAAGTATTCTTATTGCATTAATACATAATTTATCTAATTCTCTGCTCATATTTTTCCTCACTTTATATTACTTATTTTTATAAAAAGCTATAGTAATAATCAATTAAAAATAATTATCACTATAACTCTTTTATTTTATTATTATACTTTTTTAAAGATGTAAGCTTTTCAGACGTAACGGTTAACTATTACTTGCCAAAAGCTGCTGCCCAATCTGCTTTAAATTTTTCAAGTCCGTGATCTGTTAATGGGTGTTTAAGCATTTGTATAACTAATTTATAAGGTACTGTTGCTATATCTGCTCCAGCTTGTGCTGCTTGAATAACATGAATTGGGTTTCTAACACTAGCTGCAATTATTTCTGTTTCTATTCCATGAATTTCAAATATATCTGCAATAGTTCTAACAAGTTCCATTCCATCCATTGATATATCATCTATTCTTCCTAAGAATGGACTTACATATGATGCTCCTGCATTAGCTGCAAGTAATGCTTGTGTTGCCGAGAAAATTAAAGTTACATTTGTCTTAATTCCTTCTTTAGATAAAACTTTAACTGCTTTAAGTCCTTCTGCTGTTATTGGAATTTTTACAATCATATTTTTATGAATTGCTGCAATTTCTCTTCCTTCTTTAATCATTCCTTGTGCATCTTCGCTTATAACTTCTCCACTTATTGGTCCATCTACTATTTCTGTTATTTCCTTTATAACTTCGTTAAAATCTCTGCCTTCCTTTGCAACTAATGATGGGTTAGTTGTTACTCCACATATTACTCCCATTTCATTTGCTTCTTTTATATGTTCTATGTTTGCTGTATCTAAAAAAAACTTCATCTTAATCTCTCCTCATATAATTAATTTATGCCTTTGCGTTAGTTTCTTCTATCTTCTTAGATTTTGATTTTAAATTTGAACTTATGGTGATTCCTGCAATTATTATAAATATTACCCCTAATAAGCCATAAATACCAACCTTAGCAAATGCATTACCTATATTCCCAACCACTATGCCAGTGAATGCAAAGTCTGCGTCTCCAAAAGTTGAATTTGCAAATCCCAAGTTTCCAAGTAATGGAAGTAAAAATGCTGGTATTGTATTTAAAATTAATCCATTTACAAAACATCCTATTATAGTTCCCCTTAATCCTCCTTGTGCATTAGCAAGAACACCTGCAGCTGCTCCAACGAAGAAAGCTGGTATTAATCCTGGTATTAACACTGGTAATCCACAAATCGGTAATAAAATGAATGATACCACTGCACCTGCCAAAGATGCTAAGAAACCTATAATTACTGCATTTGGTGCAAATGGGAATATTACTGGACAGTCAAGTGCTGGGACTGCATTTGGAACTAACTTTTCTGAAATCCCCTTAAATGCTGGAACTATTTCAGCAAGCATCATTCTAACACCTTGAAGAACCATTACAAACCCTGCTGTAAATGTAAATGCTTGCATAATTGCATATACTGCAACATTTGTTCCACCTGAAAGTTTTGTTGCTACCGCAGTATCAGCTAAATGTAATGTAATAAGAAATATTATGTTCATAACAATAGCTGTAGATATTACATTGTCTTTAAAGAAACTTAAGCCTTCTGGAACATGTATATCTTCTGTAGAGCGTTCTTTGTTCCCTACAGCTTTTGAAACTAACCCTGCAATAGCATAAGTTAAACCATTAAAGTGACCCATTGCAACAGAATCATTCCCTGTTACCTTTCTATAGAATGGCTGAACCACTGCTGGTGATATAACCATAGTCGCAGCTAAAAATAATGATCCTACAACTATAAGTTCAGTACCTGTAAATCCTAGAACAGATAATATTGCTGATAGTAAACCTGCCATAAATAACATATGATGCCCTGTTAAAAATATATATTTAAATGAAGTAATTCTAGCAATTATAATGTTTGCAATAAATCCAAATGCCATGATCAAAGCCATTTGAGTACCAAAATTTTGCTGAACTAATGCTATTACTGCTTCATTAGTTGGCACAACCCCTTGTATATGAAATGCACTTTCAAATGCAGGTCCTAATACACCAAGCGAACCAGAAATTGCATTTGAACCTATTTGGAATACTACAAAACCAATAATGGTTTTAAATGTTCCAGTAACAATTTTAGATAGTGGCTTCTTTAGTACAATCAATCCTATAAGAGCCATAATTCCAACAACAATTGGCGGTTGATCAAGTAAACTTACAATAAAATTAATCATTTTTTCCCTCCTCATATTTAGCCATTGTAAACATTTACATTAGTTTTTAATATTATTTATCAAGTGGTAAAATATTATTTTATATTTTTGGTTAAAAAATGATATTTCACCACTAAATTTTCTTTAAAACCATATTAGATTATAAGCATTTACTACTTATTTAAATTATTAATTGCCTCTAGAACAATTTCTTCTATAGACTTTTTATCAACAACATTATGAACATAAACAACATTAAATCCTTTATCTTCAATTTGTGACTTTAATTCGTAAGTTGTAATAACTAAATCAGTTGCTTTTCCATTTACAGATCCCAAATCACATGCTTCAACATCAGCCTTTATCCCATTTTTCTTTAATATATCATCTACATTCATTTTAAGTATTAAGCTTGATCCCATTCCCATTCCACATACGGTCATAATATTCATTTTAGATCTCTCCTTTATTTTTAATATAATTTATTATTTCATTAGGATTAGTTGAATTTTTAACAGTATTTATAAATTCTTCTTCTCCTAAAAATGTAACTAATTCAGATAATGCTTTCAGATGGCTTGAATGATCTACTGCACATAAACATACTACAATTTCAACTGGATCATTTTCTTTATTTCCAAAATTGATCGGACTATTTAAAGTTATAAGACTCATACCTATTTTTTTAACACTGTCATCTGGTCTTGCATGTGGCATTGCAATTCCAGGAGCAATTACAATATATGGTCCTAAAGTTTTAACAGTATTAATCATACCTTCTATATATCTTTCATCTATTACATTATTATTCTTTAATATTTCTCCTCCACATTTTATAGCTTGTTCCCAATTTTCCGCATCTACATTTAATTTTATAAAATCAGTTGTCAACACATCTTTTAACATTGGTTGAAACACTCCTTTCTTAAAGTCATTCGTTATTGAAAGATATTTTGATAATCCTTCTGCTAATTTTGCACTATTTAAAATAGTGCAACTGTGACTTATTATCTCCATTATTGTTTCTAGTGAAACTTTGTTATTATTGGTATATACTCCGCTATTATATTTTCTTAAAGCTGAACTAATATCACTTATATTTTTTTCTGTTAAAAATGGATTTACATCAACACACTGAATACTGTTAATATTCAAATTAATAGGAACTGTAGTAATAATTAAATCCACACTCCTGTTCTTAACTATATTCACCAAATTATGATATGGTATAGTGTCAATTACATTTATGTTAAAAAGTGACTGCACTCTTGATGATACAAGTTTTGCTGTTCCTATTCCTGTAGCACATACTACAACAACGTTTGCAATTCTCTTGTTAATATCATTTATCCTTTCTATTGCTGCTCCAAAATGTAAAGTTAAATATCCTATTTCCTCTTCACTTAGTTTGTTGCCACCATATTCTTCTATATCGTAAGTAGAATTTTTAATAGCATAAAATGTTTTTTCATATGATTGCTTTATTTCATTTAACAGTGGATTTTTTAATGTAAGACCGTGCTTTAGTCTATATATCGTAGGTCTTATATGCTGTATAAGACCATCTAATAGCTGCTGATCACCAAATAAATCAATATTCAAAATTGAACTAACCCTATTAATCAACTCATTAGTAATAAATTCAATCTTTGCCCAATCTATATCATTATTCTTTGAAGTAAAAACTTTACTTCCTAATAAATGAATTGTAATATATCCAATTTCATCAGCTGGTATAACAACTTTAAATCTATTTTCAAGTATTTTGGCAATACTTGATGCAACAGCAAATTCTTTTGTAATTTCAAGAGCATTAAGTTCATCTTTCTCCATAACTATATCTTTATCTTCTTGTATTCTTTTTATTGCAATGGCTATGTGTATAACTAAACCTGAATATGCATCGTCTGTAAATTTTGTTTCTAATTGTTTTTCTACAATATCCAAACAATTTTCTATATATGAAATATCAATATCTTTAAAGAATTCTTTATGATACTTATCTAAACCAACTTCTGATTTTGAAACCTTAGAAGCTTTTATCAGATCAAGTGCCTTATAAATGTCTACATTATTTGTAAGTAAACTAATAGCAGCCTTTCTAATGTATCTCTCGTCTCCAATTATTTTTACTCCATGTGTTTTACTCGATTTAAGCTCCAAGTTCTCATTTAAAATCCACTCTTTTACCTTATTCATATCTTTTAAAATTGTGCTTCTGCTTACAAACAAAATTTCTGATAACTTATCTATAGTTATATAATCTCTAATTTCTAACAATTCAGTAAGAATCATAATAACTCTCTCATCTTGAGATAATATATATTGATTTAAATCGATTTTTCCAAGCAAATTTAGAACAGTGTTTTTTTCTATTAAACTACATTTATAAGATATACCTTCATTAGGTTTTCTAATTAATTGTGGCAAATTGCTACTTTTTAAGAAATCATCTATCTTATCAAGGTCATATCTAATAGTTCTATTACTTACTCTAAATTTTTGAGATAATTGCAAAATACTTATATACCCTTCGGTATTTATGATTTCATATACTAGTGTTGAACAGCGTTTATTTAGCATGCCTATACCATCCTTCTAGCTATTACATTACTTATATTTATTTCATTTACAGTTTTATTATACTATATAAGTTAATATTTACAATATTATATTCCTTCAATGTAATGTGGCAAAAAAATATCTTTTTCTTTTATTATCAGAACTATGATTTAACAATTATAATGAATTGTTGTTCAATGTGAGAAGATGAGTTTTGATAAGCGTTACATTCATCTACTACTATATATTTTGTCACAGAATAAGCCTATAAAAATAGTTAATTAAAAAAAATCACAATATATTGCAAAGAACTATTCGTTACGATTTAAATCAACGTAATTACTAGTTTTAAAGATATAGTAGTCTTCACAATTATAACTATTACTTTCATCTACCCTAAGCAAATTTACCCATGGCCTTTATCTTGCAAATACTCTACAATTAAAGCTCCTATAGCTCTGGTACAATTGCTCTCATTTAACTTCTCAATAACACCACACAACCAACATTACCACTTGCAGCTGACTACAGCTATTATAAAACTACTAATTTCACACATCTCCTCTACAATCTATTATTTTTTAATTACTCATATACGTTTTATGGTTTTTAACCATATACCCATATGTAGAGGTAAATCTAACAGTAAACTCACTATATATAAATTAATCATTTTAATTCATGACTCTTATATTGAAGATGGAGGTTTATATGGATTTTAATTATATTGAAGCTTTAGTTACTAGATGTAAGAATAATGATGAAGAAGCAAAAGAAAAATTAGCTGAAGAATTTAGACCTTTGATTTATAATATTTCTAGAAGGACTTTCATTGACGGGTATAACACACATGATATTATCCAGGAATGTTATCACTCACTTTTTTAGAATTTCTAATTGGCAATGCTATTAGCTTTTTATCAAAAACTTCTCCTACTTCTGAACCAATCTTAATTTCATCCCTAATCATATTTAAGCACCTCCAATAATTTATCTGCAGATTTAAAAATTTATCTGCTACTATTATGGATATATGTTTTGTACTATGATATAACATTAAAATTATGATTAAATTTGTATTTCTACCATCTTAGCCCGCATTTTATAAGCAAATTCTTAAGTTCTTTCATTCTTATATTCTAAAGAATATATATTCCTTTATTCTAAAATTCTAAAAAATTCATATTCCTAAATTCTTTAGAATTTTAGAATCTCTAATAAATAGCCATATATCCTTTAAGAGAATACATAAAAATACTGCTGCAAGGAAGGTAATAATTTATGGCTAGAAGAAAAACATCAAATTTTCCTAAAAATGATTTTGAATATGATGAAGGTGAAGTATATGGATTTACTAACGAAGCTCCTATAGCTGGAGACTGTATATCTTACTTCTCTTTTGATGATGATTCTTATATTAATATTATTCAAACTAATTCTGATTGTAGATCAAATAATACTCTTATTAAAGAAGATCTCAAGACTAATACTCACGTTAATACTAATTCTTTTAGTAACAGCACTACTCAAAATGATACAACTAATTCTATAGGAATAACAAATTCTTTAAACTCTACTAAAGAACTGTTTGATAATAGAAGAACTCCTCTTCCTAATGGTGCTGCCCCTGCTATTGACGGAGAAACTCCAGCTATTAAAAGAAGTTATACACTTCGCAGTTCTACCATAAGAAAAATAAATGAATTAAAACATCTGCATCCTGATATAAGTGTATGTGTCAGCACCATAGTTGATATTGCTATAGACAATTATCACAACTACATTGTATTTGGAGGGAATAGCCATGAGAACAGCAAAACAGGTTTCGGATCTGACAGGGATAAGTGTGCGAATGCTGCATTACTATGATGAAATAGGATTGTTAAAGCCAAGTGAAGTTACAGAGTCAGGTTACAGGCTTTATAACAATGAAGCTCTTGAAACATTACAGCAGATTTTATTTTTTAAAGAACTGGATATACCGCTAAAAGAAGTTAAAGAAATTATGGTTAGTCCCTATTTTGATAAAATGCAGGCTCTGGAAAATCAAAAAAAGCTGCTGATTTTAAAACGAGATAGATTTTATATAATATTCTTCTCTAACTTTTTCTATATCATAATTTCTTTCAGCTTCGTAATCTACAAAACTGCCACCCTCAATTCTGGCTCTAAATAACTTCCAAAATTCATAGTCATCATCAGTAACACTAAATATTCCTTTTCTTCCTATATTCTTTTTATAGCTTAATTTCAACCCATAAAGACTTAAAGAAGCACCGTCATACTCAATAATTACTGAGCCATCCTTTAACCTATAAGCTATTTCTGAAAATCTAAATTCTTCATGTTCACTTAAATATCTGTACTCTGCAATTAGCGTTTTTGATTCATATGTTCTCTTTTCCACTTTTATGGCCACCTTTTCTTTTTAGTTCCTCTCCTCCCATATTTTATTATGCCCACTTATAGAAATTTTACATTTACAAAATGGCTTACTACTAAAGAAACCTTTAATTCATATGGACACTATAAACTATAACGAGTGATTATCTAAATTATCAAAGGAAGAATCTAAAAAAACTGATTTATATTATCATGAAAAATACCAATATTTTTTAAATAACCTCCAGACTGAATGGGATTAGAGAAACTCACCTTTCTGTTTCCTATTAATATTAAAGAAGGGAATGGTCCTAATGACCTTTACAACATGGCTTATAAAAGAAAAAGGCTTTGCATCAAAAGCTCAATTTGATTCACTTGTAAATACATTACCTTACGCTGGAAGAAGAAAATTAATCCTATACTATAAAATAGAATATAAACATTACCTTAATACAAGGCCAATACAGCTTGAAATTGAAATAAAATAATCCTGGAGAGATCCTCTCCAGAATTATTTTATTTTCGTAAGAATATTAATTAAGTATAATCAAATCCTATTTATCAATTGTATGGCAAAACTTCATAACAAATCTAGAACAAAAGCAAAATTAAAATATTCACAAAATGTGGAATCAACTACTAAAATTGTAGGAAAAGCCTCCATTGTTTTTAGGGTAAATACTAAGCTCCTTAGAAAATAAATGTTGTCAATGGGTGAGCGCAGCGAATTCCCCTTTACAATATTTATTTTCTATTGGTATAATTGTTCTCCCCCAAAACAGCATTGCACTTATACAATAATATTCTACATTATTCAAACTCATAATCGTACTTTTTAGATTAGCTCTTTTAGTTTATGGCAAAAATTTATATTAGAGGTGTTTAAATTGATATTCTTTATAAAAAGCCATGCACTTACGAATTTAAGAAATAAACTTTTAATTCTATATATACTTAATGTTACAGATATAATATTTACTTTTTTTCTTTTAAACACTGGTTTCTATATGGAAGCAAATGCTTTAATGTCTAACACTGTAAAAAGCTATATAGCTAGCTTTTTCTTAAAAATTCTATTGCCAGCAATTCTTTTTATAATTCTATTTTTTAGAATGAAAAAAGCAACAGATAAACAGCTTATGTTATCCAATATTTTTATTACCGGTGCTGTTATATTATATATATTAATAAACATTTCCCATATTGTTTGGATTGCTATATTGCCTATTTTTATTTTCAGCTAATCTAAGACAATTTAATTAACATCTATAGTATTCATTCATTATAACTCAAACAAAAAAGAATGATCTACTAGGGTGAATAGACCATTCTGAATACTAGATATTTATATATAATAAGGGATAAATAATGTTTAACTACTTTATACTTATATATTACAAGAGATTTGTGACAGTAATATGACATAATATAATTTCCTTTATTTACACCCTGTAGTAGCATTGCGAATAAAAAATACCGTACTTCTATTACTGAATAATGTAATATAAATTTCTAATACACTTTTATATCCATATAATTTCATCTAATTCATCATTTTAAACGATGTTTTCAGAAAATTCGAACCTGCTTCCACCACTGATACATGCAAGAAAGTTAATCTCTTCTCTCTTATAACTTCTATAATATATATGTAAAAAGCAATTTACCTATCTTCTTAAACATTAGAAAAAGTATATTTCAACTAAGAAGTAAATAGATGATTTTAATTTTTTTGAGAACATTTAAATGAGTAGATTGCAGAAAATAGACCAAACAAAATTATTAATGCTCCTACCCATGTGTTAGAAGTGATGGAAAAATGATTTACTAATATACCACCAACTACCGAACCCATAGCAATTCCTATATGTAAAGATGATGTATTTAGACTTAATTGGATATTAGAGGTTTCAGGTGTCGTTTTTATTAGATAGTTTTGAATTGCTGGTGTTGCTGCCATATTAAAGGTACACCAAAAGAGCACTAAGATTAGTAGACTGTATATTGAGTGTGACGCATATGGTAATAAAAATAAAGCAGCTGCATGTATTATAAGTGATATATAAATCGTCTTAGCTTCACCTAACTTATCTGATAAAGATCCACCAATCCAACCGCCAGTTGTACCTGCCAAGCCATAAACTAATAAAACAACACTAATCATACCAGTTGATAATCCCATTGTATCATGAAGAAAAGGCGTAATATAGGCATATACTGTGAATTGGCCAATCATTTGGAAAATGGAAATAAAATGTGCAGAAATTATTTTTTTGTTCTTTAAACTTCTAATTTGCTCATGCAAAGGTCTTGTTTTTTGTGCTGGTATCTTAGGAAGAAATCTAAGAATACATGCAAATGATATCAAAGTAAGTACAGCGATTAGAACAAATGTCATTCTCCATCCCCAGCGCGAGGCAATCAAGGTACCAAACGGAACTCCTAATACCAAAGATGCAATAATTCCCGAAAAAATAATACCAATAGCACGTCCTCTTAGTTCTGGAGCGACAATATTAGCAGCAATTGTAAGAGAAATAACTACAATCAGTGAACAACTCGCTGCTAAAATTACTCTTGATAATAATAGTAATGTAAAGTTTGTGCTTAAAATTGATAAAATATTTCCTATAAAGAAAATTAACATAGCAGAAGCTAATAATTTGCGCCGCTCTATTTTAGATGTTAATGCACTTAATATTGGCCCTCCTATAGCAAATATAAAGGAATAAACTGAAATTAGTTGACCTGCAACTCCTAAAGAAACATGTAGATCTGTACTAATCATGCCTAGCAAACCAGCAATCACCATTTCTACTGTGCCAACAACAAAGCATGCAATTGCTAAGATTAATATTTTTATATTCAAGTATTTCACACTCCTTGTAAAATTAAATTCAGAAACTTACTAATAAATTTGGAATCCAAAAGTTTATTAATATTATAAAAAAGTTATTATATTTAATCTCATTATAATCAATGACCTCCTTTTGAATTTGTTATAAGTTTTTTTACAGTTATTATTTTAAGATAAAATAAGATACTTTTAAATCCACAGAGCTCTTAAATTATTGCCTAATTCTCTTTAAGGTTTAAAAGTATCTAATTTTTCTAACCAGATTATTTTTCATTATTGAATTGATGCACATGATAAAAACCTCAAGAAATGACAACTTGAGGTTTTATCATGTGCATCAAAATATTTTTGTTTTTTATCATATGAGGAAAATTTATACTATTTTCATTCTATTGATTTTGCGTCATTGTACCACAAATAGTGAATCCATTAAAAGTTGGAAGTCAAAGAGATTCGACGTTGTTTTTTATCTTTAATAGGAGGTAATCCAAACATTCTGGCATATTCTCTATTGAATTGAGATGGACTTTCATAACCAACCTTAAAAGAAACAGTTACGGCATCTAATTCTTCTGAAAGTAATAAACGACGTGCTTCTTGAAGTCGTATCATTTTTTGATATTGTAACGGACTCATCGCTGTTACTTTTTTAAAGTAATTATGTAATGAAGACGGACTCAAGCCTACATTTCTTGCCAACTGTTCAATTTTTATATTCTTTGAAAAATTATCGTTAATATATTTGATAGCCATCACAACTGTTTGCGAATGACTTCCCATCATAGCAAATTGTTTTATACGATATCCGTGTTCTCCATTTAAAATACGATAAAGAATTTCCTTAGTGATTAAATGCGAAAGCACTGGTATATCTTCAGGTGTATCTAAAAGATTAACAAGCCTTAGCAAAGCATCAAGTAAATTTTCATTAGTACGGCTTATCAATATACCATGTCCTAAATCTTGTGCATCATCCAGTACCTGATTTGATTCATTAATAATATCAAGTATTTGATTCAAATTAAAAGTTAAACGCAATCCTAAATATGGAGATTGTTGGGATGCCTGAATAATATGGCCAGTAACAGGTAAGTGAACAGAAGCAACCAAGTAGGATGCAGGATCATATTGATAAGTTTCATTTCCTAACATTACGATTTTTGAACCTTGTGCAATAACACATAATGATGGTTCATAAATAGAATATAGCGGTTCAGATACCTGAGAAACACGAATCAAGTTTAATGCAGGTATCATTGTATCATGAACTCCATCAGCATTTGTTAAACGTTCTATAAGCACAGCTAAATCTTTTTGTTTCATTATTGTTATATTATCTAAATTCATTTCGCTCAATATAATAAATCCTTTCTATATAAAATGCATCTATATTGTAATTAGTTTTATATGATTAGGCAATATAAATCACTGTTAAAGGTAGGTATTATAATTATTGTTCTCCCCAAAACATTATTTTTGATACGCTCTGTTGTTAAAATTAAACATTTCTTTGTTTAATCAAATACTTATCTCTTATTGGTTTCTTCATATTGTGAAGCAAATATATGTGCATGTCTGATCAAAAATATACATTAGATTATGAGCTTATTTTTTTACTATTAACAAGAGAAAATACAAGGGAAAATTTAAAAAAGACTAAATTTCCTCTTGTATTTTTCCCCATAAAAAGCTACATTATTTCTTTAATAGAAGATACATTTTCAATGGTATGAAGCTTCAAAATATATTCTGAATGGTCAATTTTTTTATCCAGTGTTAAAGTCATTGATAGACCAATAATGTGTCTGTCAATTTCATTTGATTTCCTAACTTCTATATTTGAAATTTTAGTTCCATCAGATTTTACAACATCAAGAAAGTTCGTAACACCAGATATATCCTTAAGTTCAGCATATACATCTAATATTTTAGAATGAGTTCTCGAATACATATCTAATCTATGAAGAATTGTTAACACGCCAAATAAAAATCCACATGATATAATAGCACCTTCATAAAATCCTATGCCTATAGCAAGCCCCATACATGCACACGACCACAGACCTGCTGCGGTTGTAAGTCCTTTAATTTCATTTCTTCCAACTACAATAATTGTTCCAGCACCTAAGAATCCAATCCCACTTATAACTTGTGCACCCATTCTGCTGGCATCCCCAGCCATATGAAGAATATCAGTCATATATTGGCTTGTTATCATGACCATAGCTGCACCAATACACACTAGTATATGAGTTCTAAAACCTGCTGGTCTTTTCTTTCTTCCTCTTTCAGCTCCGAGAATTCCTCCGCAGATGGTAGCTAAAGTTAATCGTAAAATAATAGATGCTGTATTTACTTCCCTTAAATAAATGCTTAAATCATTCATAAAACTTATCATATAACCACCTGATTGTAATTTTTATAAAATCTTCTATTAGTTGCTATAGCTAAATAAATTCAAAATTTCATCTTCATCCAATGAATTTATAAAAGCTCCTACACCTAAATCATCTCCCAAAATTTTGCTTATCAATTCTCTTTTAGAATCTTGTAATTCAACTATTTTTTCTTCTATTGTACCACTTGCTATTAATTTAATAACTTCTACCACATGCTTTTGTCCAATTCTATGAGCTCTATCTGTAGCTTGATCTTCAACAGCTGGATTCCACCATGGATCAAAGTGTATTACAACATCAGCACTTGTTAAATTGAGCCCTGTACCTCCAGCTTTTAACGATACTAAAAATACTGTATTTTCTCCATTATTAAATTCTTCTACCATTTTCATTCTATTAATAGATGAAACTGCTCCATCTAAATAAGAGAACATGAAGTTCTTTTCTCTTAATATTCTACCTATATTTTTAAGAACAGATGTAAATTGAGAGAATACTAGTATTTTATGTCCTTCTCCTACACTTTGTTCCAATAGTTCAATAAGAGCATCTATTTTCCCACTTGTTCCTAAATAATTATCCATTGTAACTGAAGGATCTAGGCAGATTTGTCTTAACTTTGTTATATAAGATAAAATTTCAATTTTACTCTTGGTGAATTCAAAATCTTCTACTTTTTTCTGAATTAAATCTTTAACATAATTTGCATAAGTCTCATAAATTACTTTTTGCTCATCACTTAAAGGTACTAATAATCTCTTTTCTATTTTATCTGGCAATTCTTGAATAACATTTTTCTTATATCTTCTTAATATGAATGGCTTCACAAGCCTATTTAATTCCTCTAATATTTCAGGGCCTTCTTCAAGTCTTCTATAATATCGTGTTGTAAACTTCTTTTCATTATATAAATATCCAGGCATTATAAAATCAAATATTGACCAAAGCTCCATCAGAGAATTTTCTATTGGAGTACCTGTAAGGGCAAATCTATTCTTCGCTTTAATATCTTTAACAGATTTGGCACTTAATGATGTCTGATTTTTTATATTTTGAGCTTCATCTAAAATACAATAATCAAATTCCATATTATATAACTCTATATCACGCCTTAATAAATTATAAGTTGTTAAAATCACATCATAGTTCTCATAATTTTTAATTAATACTTCTCGTTCTTCTTTATTGCCATTTGATATTCCTATTTTCATTGATGGTGCAAATTTTTTAAATTCACTCTTCCAATTATAAATTAAAGAAGTAGGTGCTACTATTAGGGTTTTAGAATTTGATTTTGAAAGTAAAAGTGTTATTGTTTGAAGAGTTTTTCCAAGTCCCATTTCATCACTTAGTATTCCTCCAAAATTCAAGTAATCCAGTGTTCTAAGCCAATTATATCCTTCCTTTTGATATTCTCTAAGCTTAGCTTGGAGTCCATGTGGCAGTTGAAATGTTTTTCCTTCTAAGTTTCCAAGCCTGTCTTTAAGTTCCTTAATTTCATCACAGCTTTGTATAAATCTTAACCCTTTTTCATCTAAATAATCTTCAAGATAAGCTCCTTTATTCATAGGTACATTAATTCTATTATTAACTAATTCTTCTTCTAAAAGCAGATTGTCCATTAAGGTTAAGGCCTCTTTTATAGATGCTTCTTCTAAATCTAAAAATTCTCCATTTTCAAGCTTATAATATTTTAAATTATCTCTAAAACTTCTAAGTATTTTTGCAGTTTCTTCTTCGGATATATCCGAAATATTAAATTCAAACTCAAAATAATTAAATTTTCCTTTTCTAACTTCACCTTTAAAGTCAGATTTATTTATATCTTTTATTCCTTTAAATCTTTCAGAATAGAAAACTTCTCCATATCTTTGAAGTTTTTCTACTTCATACTTAAAGAATTTAAAAGCGTCCTCATCATCCCTTAGAAAATACAATTTCCCATTAATTTCTTCAAATCCGAGACTTTTTAATAGGCCAAATACTTCATGCTCTTTACTAGTATCTCTATAAATAATCTTTCCTTTATATTCTTCAAAATAATTAAATTCATGACCTTCATAAGATACTTTAAATAATAAAGCAATATCCTTATCTCTATCAAAATAGAATTTGAAATTGACTGGAGCAATAACTACTTTGTTTCGAATTTCTTTAGACAATGAAAAATCACTTGTAACTTTTTGAATTGATGGTATTAATTCGTTTAATACTTTACTTTCTTTATTTTTATTGAAACTTATTTTATTTGTAGCCTTAAAAATTTTTAAATAAGGCGCTAATCTTTCACATTGTTCTACTGATGGAATATAAATAGAAGTTCCATATAAAAATACATCTTCATTTTGGGTTAAAGTCTCTGGCATACCACTTGCCGCCTCTAAAACTATAGCATCCTTTTGACTTTTTAAGCTAAGAGGAATAGGGATATCCTCTTCTATTACTTCTGACTCTAATATCCTATAGAAGAAACCATCCCCTAAAAATATCCTATTCTTCTTCACAATATATAAAAATTCTTTGACCATCATGTCTGGAAGTGTTAAAAACTTACCATCTATTAATTTATCTTGAGAACGCCTAAAATTTCTATCATGCTGCTCTAAGTTTTTTATGTTATTAATAAATTTTATTAATCTCTTATCCTCATAAGAAAAGCATTGTGTCTTTATATCAAAACTAAATTCCTTCCCATATTTTATTGGGACTCTATTATATAGAGCTATTAAAAATTGATTTATGTCCTTAATGATATACATCTTATTACTTCTGCTTTTCAATCCGATTTTAAATTCTACTTGAAGTTTAGAAGACCAATTATTTTTATTAATAGTAATCTCAAATTTAAGTTTATCCTTTCCAGTATCTCCTATAAGTACAGATAATAAATCTTCTCCATTATCCTTACTACTTTTAACTTTATTTTCTTTAAGATTATTTGTAATTTTATTTCTTAACTCTGCATCCTCATCAATATTTTGTAAGAATGTATAAAAAGTAGCTATTAGATGTTTGCAGCAATAATTATCTTTTAAGAATTCATTTTTTTCAAATTCCAAACAACTACAATGAGTACCTATAACTTCTTTTGTTGTATTATCAATTTCAAGTTTACATGAATATTCACTTAGAAGGCTTTCTGATACTACATCAGAGCTAATCTTAATGTAGTCCTTATCCACATTAACATTTATCTCTCTTACCAGATCATTTTTTAATACTCTTTGACCTTTAATAAGAGCTGAATTTGATATATTTTTATTAAAACCTTCTAGCAATATTTGTTTTATCAATTTTACCACCTGCATTTTTATTTTGTAACTTCTTTAATCTGTTTTATCAAATCTATACTAATATATTGCGACTTAGAAACTCCCTTTCTAAAATATCTTATTTGTTTATACTTTTTTCCTTGAAGCTCAATATCTAAAATATCTATACGCTCACCTTTAAAAATAGTAGGTTCCAATTTTCCTTTTAAAAAAACATGTATTTCCACCTTGCATAAAAGAGAATAATATAAAAATATTCTCTTATTCCTCCTTTTTTACTCAAAATATGTAAAATATCTTATTTTCCTTCATATGCTTCAATTGCTTCGGCTATTCCGCTTAAATATTCCCATCTCTCATATTTACTATCTAATTCCTTTTGTACTTTTTCTTTTTCCTTCATAAGTTCATTGAGCTTACCATAACTCGAAGAATTTTTGCTCATTTCTTTATCTAATTCTTTTATATTTTCCTCTAATTTTGAAATATCCTCATCTATTGTTTCATATTCCTTTTTTTCCTTAAAAGTAAACTTAGGTTTATTGTCCCTAGTTTTCTCTTTATAATTTTTATTTTTATCGTCATTCTTTGTATTAGCACTATTATTAGTATCGATTATATCTTTAGCTCTCTCAATTTCTTTTGAAATTAGAAAATCACTATAGTTACCATTATATTCTCTTATGTAACCATTACCTTCATAGGAAAATATTTTATTACATATCCTGTCTAAAAAATATCTATCATGAGATACAACAATAATAACTCCCATAAATTTATCTAAGAAATCCTCTAATATTTTAAGAGTCTCTATATCTAAATCATTTGTTGGCTCATCAAGTATTAAAAAGTTAGGTGATTCCATAAGCACTCTAAGCAAATGCAGTCTTCTTCTTTCACCACCAGATAATTTTTCAATTGGTGTATACTGCATTGTACTATCAAATAAAAACCTTTCGCACATGGTCGAGGCAGTTATTTTTGTTCCATCCTCTACTGGAATGTATTCTCCACCTTCCTTAACATAATCAATCACTCTGAGTTTTGGATCCATATTACTATTATCTTGAGCAAAGCAGCTTATTTTAACAGTGTCACCAATTTCTATTGTTCCACTATCTAATTCTATGTTTCCTCTAAGTAAATTGACTAAAGTTGTCTTACCAACTCCATTTTTTCCAATAACTCCAACTCTATCACTTCTAAGAAATGTATAACTAAAATCTTTGATTAACACTTTATCACCAAAGCCCTTGCATACATCATATAGTTCAACAACTTTTTTACCAAGTCTTGATCCTACAAAAGAAATATCAACATCTTCTTGCCTCTTTATGCTCTCGCTGTTCACAAGTTCATCAAATCTCTGAAGTCTGGCCTTTTGCTTAGTACTTCTTGCCTTTGCACCACGTCTAACCCATTTCAATTCATTTCTTATTAATGCATTTTTCTTTTCTTCTTGTACTTGCTCAGTTTCAAGTCTCTCAATTTTCTTTTCAAGAAATGCAGTATAATTTCCAGGATATGAATATAATAATCCTCTATCTAGTTCAATAATCCTATTTGTAACTCTATCTAAAAAATATCTATCGTGAGTAATCATTAAAAGAGCACCTTTTCGCCCATTAAGATATTCTTCAAGCCACTCAATAGAATCAGAATCTAAATGGTTAGTAGGTTCATCTAATATAAGAAGGTCACATGAAGTAATCAGAGCACATGCAAGAGCAATTCTCTTCTTCTGCCCTCCAGATAAGTTGCCTATCTTCTCAGAATAATTTTTTATTCCAAGCTTTGTAAGAATAGTTTTTGCTTCACTTTCCATATCCCATAGATTTAACAAATCAATTTCGCTTTGAAGTTTAATCAACTCGTTATTTAATGAATCAAATTCTTCACTTGCACATAAATTAATTCTATCTAATAGCTCCTCATAATTTCTAAGGAGCTTCATTTCTTTTGTATCGCCTTTAAATACTTGTTCTAAAATAGTTGCATCTTTATCAAAATAAGGATTCTGATCTAAGTATTCAATTCTTACATTTTTACCTTTTGTTATTGTTCCATCGTAAAATTCCTCTTTACCAGAAACTATTTTCAAAAATGTGGATTTTCCAGCACCATTTATTCCTATTAATCCTATTTTATCGCCATCATTGATTCCTAAAGATACATCTTTTAGTAATACCTTATCGCTATAGCTTTTGCTAATTTTTTCTAAAGTAATTATATTCATTTATTTTAAACTCCTTCTTGCAATTGTATACTCTATATTTTAACATAGTAAGCTTACAATCCAAAATTAAAAATAAAATATACATAACCAGCTTACCGAGGCGCTTATTTTTCTTGATATATATTTCTCAGGAAATATATTCCAAAAAAGATACAGATATCTATAGATACTTTATAATCTAATAATATGTTTTTAATCAGCTTTAAAGGAAACTATAATTTTTTTAGTTTTTTAAATTTAATATCTACACTTAAATTTACTTTATTATATAACTTTACTTTACATAATAATTATTATTTAAACTATTTTATACATATGCTATAAGTTAAATCCTTATATATATGTTTCAATAATAAAATTACATTTAGGATGTTCATCTGCTAAGTAAATATCTAAATGTTAAATGTAAAAAATCAATTGCAACATATATATTTCATTAATCCCCACCTTTTCTTTTTCCACATTTGATTATTGTTTGATTTATCAGAATTTTTAAAATTTTATTGACAAAGAGATGTTTTTTTGAATATAATAAATACAAACCCAATAGCTAAAAACTGTGAAAAGGAAGAGTACATATATTATTGAAACAAAGAGAGAGAATGTTTGCTGTAAATTCTCATGATTTATATATGGAATGTAGCCTTGGAGTTTTTAATCGAAATCTATTTGAGAGTAGACTTAAACGGATGCTTACCGTTACAAAAGCAATAATATCGGCTATCCCTTAGCCTGTATTATAAATAAGTGTGTATTTAATTTACAAAATTAGGTGGTACCGCGGTGATTATCTCTTCGTCCTATTAATATTAGGATGAAGAGTTTTTTTATTCATCAATACTGAATTTAGCAACTAAATATTAAATCTATTTCATAAGTTATTATTGTTTGAATTATTTTGTATTTATAAGGAGTGATTATTTTGAAATATAATGGTGCTGAAATTGTTATTAAATTATTAGAAAATCAAGGTGTAGAATATATATCTGGCATTCCAGGTGGCTTTAATCTTCCACTTTATGACGCGTTATATAAAAGTAAAATAAAACATATATTAGCGCGTCATGAACAGGGTGCAGGTTTTATTGCACAAGGAATATCTAGAAGTACAAATAAAGTTGGTGTATGCTTTGCAACTTCAGGTCCTGGTGCAACAAATTTATTGACTGCTATCGCAGATGCTAAACTTGATTCCATTCCACTTGTTGCAATAACAGGTCAAGTTCCTTTATCAGCAATTGGAACAGACGCATTTCAAGAAGTGGATGCATATGGATTAACTATCCCTATTACAAAACATAATTTTCTTGTTAGAAATATAAAGGAACTCTTCACAGTAATATCAGAGGCTTTCAAAATTGCCTCAGAAGGTAGGCCAGGTCCAGTTTTAATTGACATTCCAAAAAATATTCAGACAGAAGTTATAGAATTAGACGTTTTTCCTTCTGAATCTGAAGATAATATTCATCCTATCCGAAAAACTCTGAAGGGCTCTACTTTATACTGCATGGCAGAATTAATTAATAATTCAAAAAGGCCTATAATTTACGCAGGTGGAGGTATAATAAACTCCAATGCTTCGCAGAATTTATATAAATTTGCTAAAAGAAGTAATATTCCTGTGTGTTTGAGTCTTATGGGACTTGGTGCTTTTCCATACGATGATGAATTAAACCTTGGAATGCTAGGAATGCATGGGGCTCCATTTACCAATTACTTATTAAACGAATCTGACCTAATTCTAGCATTAGGTGTTAGATTTGATGATAGAGCTACAGGTAATATAGAGAAATTCTGTCCTAATGCATCTATAATCCACATCGATATTGATCCTTCAGAGTTAAATAAAGTTAAAACTGCTAGCTTATCTATGGCTGCAGACGTTAATGATTTTCTAGAGGATATATTATCTCACATTGAGGAAAAAAATAGAAATTCGTGGATTGATAGAATTAAATGTTTTAAAGAAAAATATCCGCTTCCATCGTATAAGAATGACTTGCATCCTGCTAATATAATTCCTTTTATAAGTACCGTAGTTTCAAAAGATACTATTATCACAACAGATGTTGGTGAGCATCAAATGTGGGTTGCTCAAAGATATCCTTTTACTCATCCCAAAACCTATTTAACATCTAGTGGACTTGGAACTATGGGCTTTGGACTTCCTGTAGCCATAGGTGCCGCATTAATTAATAGAAACAAAACAATAGTATGTTTTTCTGGGGACGGTTCGATTCTAATGAATATTCAAGAACTCGCTACTCTTTCAGATTTTAATCTCAATGTAAAAGTAATAATATTAAATAATCATCACTTAGGATTAGTTCGTCAACAGCAGCAATTATTTTACAATGAGCATTATATAGCTTCAAATTTCATTTCAAATCCAAATTTTAAAATTATTGCTGATGGTTTTGGAATAAAATCATGTGATTTAGGTATTGAAGAAAGTCCATTAGAGAAATTAGAAGAACTATTATCAATCGAAGGTCCATGCTTAATCAACATTCCCATAGAAGAAACAGAAAATATTCTTCCAATGGTTCCTCCAGGTAAATCAAATATAGAGATGATAGGAAGTGAAAATTAAAATGATTAATACTAATTTCTACCTTATTGAACTGCATGTTAGAAATCATGCTGGAGTGATGAGTCATATTACAGGACTTTTTGCACGTCGTGCGTTTAATCTTGAAGGAATTTTATGTGCACAAATTGGTGATGGTTCAACAAGCAAGATGTTTCTACTAGTAAAAAATGATTCTGTTTTAGATCAAATAATTAAACAATTGGAAAAATTATATGATGTTCTTGAAGTTTCTATACATCAGGACTATGATCAATCTGTCTTTGA